>JBFWSI010000001.1:0-33302 GCA_050248455.1 Gammaproteobacteria bacterium
GCTGGGACTGCCGTCTCGTGATGGACGGCCAGCCGAAAGTGCTGGAAGGCCTGGACTGCTACCACTACCGCGGCGATCGGATCGTCCGCAAGCTCGCCTACTGCAAGGCGAAGCAGCCGCGCTACACCGACGCGGCGTGACCACCGCGACACGCGCGTTCCGCGACCCGTGATCGCGTACCCCGGATGCAGCGGAGCGAAACCCGGCATCTTCACGCACCGACACGCCCGATCCCGGGTTGCGCGCTGCGCGCTCCACCCGGGCTACGAACCTCGTGTGCCGCGTTCGATCTTCGTAGCCCGGGTGCAGCGGAGCGAAACCCGGGATCTTCAACGGACCGAGACGCCGCATCCCGGCCTGCGCGCTGCGCGCTCCACCCGGGCTACCTCCGGCCCGGATTCCCGCCCAGCCCCGCCAGCACGCCGTCGCAGGCTTCGATGTTGCGCACGTGCACGTCGAGCATGTGGCGCAGATCGCCGGCAAGCTCCGCATCGCGCACGCGCGGCAGCGCTTCGCGCAGCTTGCGCACGACCCAGCATTGGCCGCGATTGAGGAACGCGAGCTGCTGCAGATAATCGTCCATCGCGACGAGCTTGTCGTAGAAGCTGCCCGTCACCTGCGTGGGCTCGGCGTGCAGGCGTTTCAGGTGACGGCTCAGCATCGCGCAGAACGAGGCCTCGTCGCGCGCGACGGCCTGCAGCAGCGAATGGCCGTCTTCCACTTCCGCGCGCTTCGCCATCGTCGCGACGCCGCGGGCGCCCGCGCGCTCGGCGGTGAGCAGCTCGTTGAGCAGGGCGACGACTTCGTCGTCGCGCAGGAAACCCATGTAGGCGGGATCGACCGCGGCCATCTGGCAGGGTGAGGATGCGGGTTCGTGCATGAGAGACTCCTTGCGCTCGACGTCGAACCAGCCCTCCTCGGTGAGGATGCGATCGAGCGCGATGTCGTGGGCCTGGGGATGGATGGTGTCGAGCCGCGTGCACGCATAGCCGATGCCGATGGTGAGGGGGCGCGGGGACAGCGCGGCGAGCGTGCGGTCGTAGTAGCCGCCGCCATAGCCGAGGCGATAGCCCGCGCGATCGAAGCCGACGAGCGGCACCAGCAGCAGCGTCGGCTGCACCCGCTCGTCCTGTGCCGGGATCGGGATGTCCCAGATCCCGCGCGCGAGCGGCTGGCCCGGCGACCATGCGCGGAACACCATCGGCGCGCCCTTGGCGAGGACGACGGGCAGCGCGCCGATCGCGCCGCGCTCGGCAAGCAGCTTGATGCAAGTATGGAGATCGACTTCGCCCTTGAACGGCCAGTAGTAACCGACGCAGGCGATCGGCAGCGTGTCGGCGCCGTCGAGCAGGCAGCGGGAAATCGCGGCCTGGGCGGCGCGACGCCCGGCGTTCGACAGCGCGAGACGCCGTTCGATCAGCTCCTCACGCTGCGCGCGCCGCCACGCACGGACGCGCGGCCAGTCGTCGCTGTCGTGCATGCCACCCATGGGGCGAGTATACGGAAGCCGCCGCGGGCCCGCCCGCTTTCCCGGGGGCTTTCGGGAAAACGTCCGACACGGCGTCAGCCGCCGCGTGCGTCCGTATAATCGGGGCTCGAACCACATTACTGCCGGGGGGAACCACCGTGTCCATTGCCGCCGTCGATCGATCTCTCCAGCAAGCCGTCGACGACGGCCTCGTGCCCGGCATCGTGGCCCTTGCCGCGACCGGCACGGGACTCTGTTACAGCGGTGCTTTCGGCAGCATGGGCCCGGGCGACGCGCGACCGATGCGCACGGACACGGTGTTCCGCATCGCCTCGATGACCAAGGCGATCACCGCGACGGCCGCGATGCAGCTCGTCGAGCAGGGCCGGCTGCGACTGGACCAGCCGATGAAGGAGATCGCCGGCGAGATCGGCGAGGCGCAGGTGCTCACGGGTTTCGACGCGAACGGCGCGCCGCAGCTGCGCGCGCCGCGGCGTGACGTCACGCTGCGCCACCTGCTCACGCATACCAGCGGTTATTCCTACGATCTCTTCAACGCGGACGTCGGCCGCTACATGGCGCAGGCCGGCCTGCCGTCGATCACCACCTGCCGCTACGATGCGCTGCGCGCGCCGCTGGTGTTCGATCCCGGCGAGCGCTGGGAGTACGGCATCGGCATCGACTGGGTCGGCCGCATCGTCGAGATCGTCAGCGGCCTCAAGCTCGACGCCTACCTCCAGCAGCACGTATTCGATCCGCTGGACATGCGGGACACCAGCTTCGAGCCAAGGCCCGACATGCGATCGCGCCTCGTGCCCGCCGCCGCGCGCACGCCGGAAGGCATCGTCGCCATCGACTTCGATTTCCCCAGCGACGCCGATTTCCACATGGGCGGCGGCGGCCTCTATTCGACGGGCCCCGACTATCTGCGCTTCACGCGCATGATTCTCGACGGCGGCGCGCTGGACGGCGCCCGCGTGCTGCAGGAGGAAACCGTGAAGCTGATGGGCCGCAATGCGATCGGCGACATCGAGGTGCCGCCCTTCGTCAGCGACAACCCGGCCGTCGCGCTGTCCGCCGAGCTCTTTCCCGGCCAGATCGCGAAGTGGGGGCTGTCCTTCGTCATCAACACCGAGGACATTCCCGGCTGCCGCGCCGCGAACAGCCTCGCCTGGGCCGGCGTGCACAATACCTTCTTCTGGATCGATCCGACGCGCAAGCTGACCGCGGTGCTGTTGATGCAGATGCTGCCGGCGAACGATCCGGGGGTGCTGAAGACCTTGGTGGGATACGAGGCGACGCTGTACGCCGCCCTGAAGTAGACCGCTGCCCACAACGACGAAGTAGGAGGTTCCATGTCGATCGCGGAGCGCAGCGTCGGCGTCTTTCTGTATCCCGACAACTTCACCGGCCCGGAGCTCGCGGACGCGGCACGGCGCATCGAGGCGCTCGGCTACCAGGCGATCTGGTATCCCGAGGTCTATTATTACGAGAGCTTCACGCTGGGCGGTTTCCTGTTGAGCCAGACCCAGCGCATCACCGTCGCGAGCGGCATCGCCAACGTCTATGGCCGCGATCCGATGACCTGTGTGCAGAGCGGACGCAGCCTGCGCGCCTTCCACGGCGAGCGCTTCGTGATGGGCCTCGGCGTATCGCACGAATCGATCGTCAGCGGCGCCCATGGCCATGCCTACGGCAAGCCGCTGACGACGATGCGCAATTACCTCGACGACATGGCGCGTGCGCGGCCCCATCTGCTCGGCGAGGATCCGCCGCTGGTGCTCGGCGCCCTGGGCTGGAAGATGATCGAGCTCGCCGGCGAACGCACGCAGGGCGCGCACCCGTTCAACTCGCCGCCCGAGCACACGCGCCGCACGCGCGAGATCATCGGTCCCGACAAGTGGCTGTGCACGGCGCAGCACGTGTGCTGGACCACCGACGCGAAGGCCGCGCGCGCCGCGGCGCGCAAGGCGCTGGAGTTCTACTTCGTCACGCCGAACCACTACCGCAACTGGCTGCGCCTCGGTTACACGGAACAGGACCTCGCAGGCGGCGGCAGCGATCGGCTGATCGACGCGCTGGTCGCCTGGGGGACGGAAACGCAGATCCGCGACCGCATCCGCCAGCACTTCGATGCCGGCGCGACGCAGGTGATCCTGAACACGATACGCCTGCTGCCGCCCGAGTCGACGCCGAAGGTGCTGGCCTCCGGCGTGAATTACCAGTCGGTGCCCGACTGGGAAGCGCTGACGGCGCTGAAGCCTGCCTGAGCTCCGGAGTCCTCGGATGAGTTTTCGCTACCGCACCCGCGTCCGCTACGGCGAATGCGATCAACAGGGCGTCGTCTTCAACGCCAACTACATGGTCTACATGGACGACGCGTCCGAGCAGTGGATCTCGAGCCTCGCGCCGGACGGCAAGTTCCAGTCGCTGGACTGGGACTGGATGGTCGTGCGCTCGGTGCTCGAATGGAAAGCGCCGGCGCACCACGGCGATCTCCTCGAGATCGAAGTCGGCATCGTGCGCTACGGCTCGACCTCCTTCGACATCGGCTACGTCGGCACGGTCGGCGACCAGCCGGTGTTCGCGGCGCGCGCGGTGTGCGTCAGCGTGAAACCGGTGACGCTGGAGAAGTGGCCGATTCCGGCGCATGTGCGGGAGAGACTGGGGGCGGTGATGGAGCTCGACGTGCCGGCGTGAGGGGCCGCGATTAAGATCGATCCGAGGTTCACTCCCAGGAGGGTCCCGCGCCCGACACTTCCGCTGTCACGCGTCCACGTCTCTGCGTGCCGGGCACTCACCCGCCGTCACTGGCGCTTGTCTTACAGACATTGCGGGCGGATGCTTACACGCTGAAAATCTTCACGTAGTCGCCACGGGAGCGATTCATCATCGCCTGCGCCATGTATTTGATCCCAGCCACCGCTCCCGGGGACTTCAACGGTCCCCTCACCGACGCGACGCGCCTCGCGGTGCTGCGCGCGACCGGGCTGCTGGGGCCCGAGCAGAATCCGGATCTCGACCGCTACGGCAACATCGCACGGCGCGTCCTGGACGTCGCCGCCTGCTACATCTCGTTCACCGACGACCGCGCCGTGTTCATCAAGAGCGCCGTCGAAGCGGCGGATCAGCCGCCGGCTCCCCTGCAGGAGCCGGCCGAGCCGCACATCAGCTGCGCCTACGTCGCCGTGACGGGCCGCCCGCTCGCCGTCCCCGATCTGCGCGAGGACCCGCGCTTCCGCCAGCATGCGCTCGATTCGACGCCGCACCTCGCCGCCTATCTCGGCGTGCCGCTGAAGGTCTGCGGGCAGTCGATCGGGGCGGTCTGCGTGATGCACGACACCGTGCGGGAGTGGACGGCCGCGGAAATCGAGCTGCTGTCGGAGCTCGCCGACGCCGTCGGCAAGCTGATCGAAGTGGCGAGCAATGCGGAACTGTCGCGGCTGTCATTGGAGCGCACCGAGGGACGCCTGCGCCGCCTGGCGCTGGACGCGCCGCTCGTCGTGTTCCAGACCCTGCCGGACGGCTCGCTGCTCTACGCCAATCCCTATACCGAAGAGTTCGTCGGGCAGCCGCAGTCGCGCCTGCGCGGCATGGGCTGGGTCGACTTCGTCCACCCGGAATTCCGCGACGACGCGCTCGCGCAGGTGCGGCAGGTCATCGAGACGGGCAAGGCCGGCGGCTTCGAGCTGCCCGTGCGCCGCGCCGACGGCGCCTTCCGCACGGTGCACGTCCGCGCCCAGCCCGTGCGCGGCGGCACGGGGGAAATCGAGTACTGGTCGGGCATCGGCATCGACGTCGAGGAGCGCAAGCAGGCCGAGGCCCAGATGCGCACGAGCCAGAACATGTTCCGGCTGGCGCTGGACGCGGGCCAGCTCGGTTTCTGGGTCTGGAACGTCGCGACCAACGAAGTGGCCTTCGACGGCCACTGGGCGCAGATCGTCGGCTACGAGCTCGACGAGCTGGCCGGCAATATCGACACCTGGATCGACCTGGTCCATCCGCAGGACATGCCGCGCGTGCAGGCAACGCTGAATGCGCATCTCGATGGCCGCACCGAATACTACGAAACGGAGCATCGCCTGCGTCATCGCGACGGCAGCTGGCGCTGGGTGCTGGATCGCGGGCGAGTCGTCGAGCGCACGCCGGACGGCCGGCCGCTGCGCGCGCTCGGCACGCATGCGGACATCACCGCGCGCAAGGAAGCCGAGCATGCGCTGCAGCGCTCCGAAGGCCGCCTGCAGCTCGCGATGGGCATCGCGGCGGTCGCGACCTGGGACAGCGACCTGGTCAGCGGGGTCACGCACTGGTCGAAGAGCTATCACACGCTGTTCGGGCTCGATACGGACACGCGCCCGCTGTGCCCGTCGATGCTGTGGCAGCAACTGGTGCCGGCAGAGGATCGCGAACGGCTGTTCGCCGAGTGGTCGCGCGCGGAACGCGAGCAGGACGTCTTCCGCTGCGAACATCGCATCCAGCGCCCGGAAGACGGGCGCCTGCTGTGGATGGACACGGCGGGCCGCTTCTTCTTCGATGCCCACGGTCGTGCCGAGCGCGTGGTCGGTGTCTGCGTCGACATCACCGAACGCAAGCAGTCGGAAGCCGTGCTGCAGGAATCGGCGCGGCGCAAGGACGAATTCCTGGCGATGCTCGCGCACGAGTTGCGCAATCCGCTCGCGCCGATCGTCAACGCCGTCGAGTTGCTGCGCGGCGCCGCGGCCCGCGACGAGCAGGTGGCGAAGGCCCGCGCGATGATCGAGCGACAGACCAACCAGCTCGTGCACCTCGTCGACGATCTGCTCGACGTCTCGCGCGTCTCGCGCGGGCGCATCGTCCTGCAGAAGGCGCCGATCTCGCTCGGCGACGTGCTGTTGCAGGCCGTGGAGACGATGCGGCCGCAGATCGATGCGCGCGGGCATCGCCTCTCGTTCCAGCTGCCTGAGCGGCCGCTGCACGTCGATGGCGATTTCACGCGCCTGACCCAGGTCATCAGCAATCTGCTCAGCAACGCGGCGAAGTACACCGATGCCGGGGGGCACATCGAAGTCGCGCTCGAGGTGCGCGCGAGCGGCGACGACGAGCACGCCGTGATCCGCGTGCGCGACAACGGTCGCGGCATCGACAGCCACACGCTCAATCACGTGTTCGAGCTGTTCTTCCAGGCCGACAACAGCCTCGATCGAGCCGAAGGAGGGCTGGGCATCGGCCTGTCGCTGGTCAAGCGACTGGTCGAGAAGCACGGCGGGCGCGTCACGGTGCACAGCGCGGGGCGCGGACACGGCAGCGAGTTCGTCGTGCGGCTGCCGCTGCTGAAGGACCCGGTGCAGCCGGCGGCGCCGGCGCACGCACGAGCGGCATCCCCGCGGCCCGCGACGCGCATCCTGCTCGTCGACGACAATCGCGACGCGACCGACAGCCTGGCGATGCTGTTGCAGATGCACGGCCACGACGTGATCTCGGCCTACGAAGGCCGCAGCGCGCTCGATCTCGCGACGCGCGAGCAGCCATCGCTGATCCTCGTCGACATCGGGCTCCCCGACATCGACGGCTTCGAGGTCGCGCGCCGGCTGCGCGCCGATCCGCGCACCGCCGGCTCCACGCTGGTCGCGCTCACGGGCTACGGTCAGCCCGAGGACAGAGAGAAGTCGAGAGACGCCGGCTTCGATCACCATCTCGTCAAGCCGGCGGCGGCGGACGTGATCCTGGGGCTCGTGACCGGCTGAACGGTGGCGGATACCCCGTCGATTCGTCACAGGTAATAGGCGGTGACGAACACGCCGATCATCGTGAACACCAGCGCCACCTTCAGCGCGGCGCCGACGAGGATCCCGAGCCAGGTGCCGATGCCGACGCGGCCGGCATGCAGCAGGTCGCCGTGACTCAGGAACTGCCCCGCCGCCGCGCCGACGAAGGGGCCGAACACGAGTCCCGGCAGGCCGAAGAAGATGCCGACCACGGTGCCGATCGCCGCTCCCCACAGCGCCTTGCCGCTCGCGCCGACGCGTTTCGCGCCGAGGGCGGTGGCGAGGATGTCGACGACCACGGTCAGCGCGGTGAGCACGCCGATGATCGTCAGGGTCGGGAACACGCTGACGCGCTCGAAGTCGTCGATCCAGGCCGCCAGCACGAGCCCGACGAAGACGAACGGCGGGCCCGGCAGCGCCGGGAAGATCACGCCGGCGATGCCGACGACGACGAGCACGACGACGAGCAGCCACAGCAGGATCGACGTCATGCGCCGGCAGCTCCGTGGTCGCGCGCTCGCATGGCCGTCACGACGCCCCGCGCAGGAAGGGTCCGCGCACTTCGAAGCTCATGCCGGTCTCGCCGTCGCGGCCACGCTGCGAGGAAAAGTAGAGCCGCGTGCCGTCCGGGCTGAAGGCGAGGCCCGTCAGCTCGGACTCGTCGTGGCCGACGAGCTGGACGAAAGGCGCGATGACGGGTACGGCGCCCACCGGCGAGAGCAGCACGATTTGCATGTCGTCGTCGTCCTCGGCGACGAACACCTGGCGCGAAGCAGGATGCGTGGTGAGATTGTCGGGACTGCGCAGCAGGCCCTGCGAGCGCGCGGCCTCGTAGTGCACGGCCAGTGTCTCGCGGCGCGTGTCGTAGGCCCACACGCGGTGATCCGCAGTCGTGCTGAAATACACCGTGTCATGCGCGAACCACGCACCCTCGCCGCGCAGGAAGGAGCGCGTGAGCGGGTCGCGCGCGGGCCCCGTCGCCGGTGCCGCGCGCCAGCTGACGCGCCCGTCGTTCGCGACTTCCGCCGCCTCCAGCGTGCCCGCACTCAAATCGCCGCGTGCGGCAGGCCGAAAACGATAGAAACGTCCGTCGTACCGATCTTCGGTGAGATAGACGAAATCCGTGCTTGGATCGACCGCCGCCGCCTCGTGCTTGAAGCGGCCTAGCGCGGGCCGCACGACGCCCTGCCCCGGCGCGAACGGATTGCACTCCCACACCTGTCCGGCGCCGATTTCCTCGCAGGACAGCCAGGTGCCCCAGGGCGTCGGTCCGCCCGAGCAGTTGAACGACGTGTCGTGAAGGATGCGATACGCATCGACGACTTCACCGTCGGCCGCGAAGGACAGCACGCCGACGCCGCCGCCACCGTCGTCGACTTCCGAATTCGACACATAGACCCAGCCGCCGCCCGTCGCGCGTGCAAACACGGCTCCGCCATCGGGGGCGGCGTGCCAGCGCTGGCCCGTGCCGCGCACGCGCTCGCCCGTCGTCGCGTGCTGACGCGCGGTGAAGCCGGCCGGCTCGCGCACGCCGTGAGCATCCGGCGCGCCGAGCGGGCCGTAAGGGCCTGCGCCCGGCGTGCTCTCGGCGCCGGCCGCGCGCCACAGGGCGAGCGCCGCCGCAGTGGCGCTGCAGCGGCGAAGGAAGCGACGGCGATGGACATTCACGGCGTGACGAGCGGCGGCAGGATCGGAGCAGGTTCCGAACGCATGATAGCGCACAGGTTCGCGCCGCGAGGCGACCTCTTCAACACGCGATCGGGCCGACCAGGGATGCCGCGAGCGCCGCGTCCGACGCGAGCCCGATGCCGCGCGGATCGCCCGCCCAGTACAGGGTGACGTGCAGCGGCGGACGCGGCACGGGCACGGCGAGCACGCGCTCCAGCGCAGCGTGGATCGCCGCCGCGGCCGGCACGTCGACGCGCTGGACGATCGCGCGCACGGCCGGCGCTTCGGGTCGCTGCACGAGCAGACGGCCTGCGCGTGGCAGCACGCGCCAGTCGGCGATTGCGGTCGCGGCGAGATGACGGGCGAGCGCATCCGAGGCCGCACGATTGCCGGCCACGTGCGCCGCGAGCGCGCTGCCGACGAGCGTCACGTGATACTCGTCCTTCGGCCGATAGCAGACGCCGTCGATTTGCAGCGATCGTCGATGAGCGGCGAAGCACGCATCGTGGAGCGGCAGCAGCACGCGGCACTCGGCGTCGAGGACGGGCACGGTCGATGCCGCCCAGATTTCCTCGCTCACGGAGCGCTCGGCGCCTCGTCGGCGGCGTCGAGCAGATGCAGCGCGCGGCGGTACTTCTCCATCCGTGCGTAGTCCTGCGGCATCGGCGCCGCGATGCGCGAGAGATCCAGGTTGTCGTGCAGATCGGCGCGCTTCACGCGGCGTGCGATCGGATTGCGCGCGGCGCGGCGCACGAAGTCCTCGTAGCTTTCATCCTCGCGCCTGGTCAGCGCGAGCACGGCGTCGATCACCGCGCGCGGGAAGCCCGCCGTCTCGAGATGCGCGACGGTGACGCCGCAGTCCTCGATCGTGTCGTGCAGCAGCGCGGCCATTTGCTCGTGTTCGTGCGTCAGGGACAGCAACATCCGCAGCGGATGCAGCACGTACGGCGCACCGGCCTTGTCCACCTGATTGACGTGCGCCATCGCGGCATAGGCAATGGCCTTCGCGAGCATCGACATGCCTTGCTCCAAGATGGATTACAGCGACGACGAAGACTTTCTTCGTAGCCCGGGTGGAGCGCGCAGCGCGCAACCCGGGAGCGGCGCTTCCGGCCCGGCAGGATCCCGGGTTTCGCGACGTGACCCCCGGGCTACGGCCTACGGCGTGCGGATGCCGTTTCCGGAGCGGTGGTGACGTCGCATCACGCCGGCGGCTCGACCTCGAGCACGGTCAGTTCGTGCCCGCGTCCGTCCGGTCCGGTCCAGGGAATCGACTGCCCCGGCGACAGGCCGAGCAGCGCGGTGCCGACCGGCGAGAGGATCGACACCTTGTGCTGCGCGATGTCCGCCTCCTGCGGAAACACCAAGGTCACGCGCCTGGGCGCCGTGCCTGCCGTGACGAAGCTGACCGTCGAGCCGATGCGCACGACGTCCGGCGTCATCGACGCCGCCGGCGCGATCTGCGCGCGGTCGATCTCCGCCTGGAGCTCCTCCGCTGCGGCCGGCACCGGCCGATCGATGCTTTCGAGCAGCGCGACGATGCGGTCGAAGTCGTTCTCGCTGACGACGATCGGCGGCTTGCTCCTGATGTTCATGTTCCCGTTCATGGTGTCCGTGCGACTCCCTTGCGCGCGCCGGCGAGGCCGGCCGCGATCGTGCGATCGATATCGATGGAAAGCGCCTAGAGAATGGCCGCGTTCGGCGCGGTCAGCCCCCGGAGCCCGGGGCGCAGACGGCCGAACTCCAGGGGTCAGGAATGTGAAATCGGGCGAACCCGGAAAGCGTTGCAGAGCGCGAAGAGCATGACGCTAGCTTGCCGCGCCGGCGCGCAATGTCAAGGCGGTCGGCGCACCGAATCCCCCGGTCGCACCCGGTATGCTGGGCGGCATCCCCCAGCGAACGATTACCGATGACCGATTTCCGCCGCCGCGTCCTCACCGCCCTCGCCTTGAACCGCACGCCCGGCTTCACCTTCGCCGGCAACTATCTCGGCGTCCGTTTCGGAGCCGCCAGCCCGCAGCGTGCTCGCGTCGAGATGGACGCGGGCCCACACGTCGAGGACGACGCCGGCCGTCTCGACATGGCCGCAGTCTGCCTGCTCGCCGACATCGCGATGGCGACGGTCGTGCGCGCCAACCTCACGCCGACGCAAAGGCTGGCGACGGTGAGCATGAGTCTGCAGTTCACGGGCGTGCCGCTGGTCGGCACGCTGGCCGGCGTCGGCGAATTCGAGGGCTTCGTCGACGGCGCGGACAGCCGGCAGTGTCTCTGTCGCGTGCAGCTGCACGCGGACGATCGCCGGGTGGCGTTCGGAGCGGGCGCCTTCATGGTCATGGACCCGCCGCCCGGTCAGACCATGCATCCGCTGGTAAGTGCCGTGCATGCGGGCGCGACGGCGCTGGCCGAACAGGCGCTGGACGAACGCGAGAAAGCCATCCTGGCGCGCGCCGACGGGGCGCTGCACGGCAAGGATTCCGCGCGCGGAGCCCTGCGACGCTTCTGGGGCTTCCTGCCCGAGCCGACGGCCACCGGCGCGCGTTGCCTTACCGCCAACGGCCCGCATCTCGGCAACCGCGTCGGCCATTTCCAGGGCGGGCTGCAGATCGGAATGGCGCTCGACACCGCGGGCTGCGCGTTATCGGAGGAGTGGTCGGTCTCCAGTGTCGCCGCGTTCTTCCTCAGCCGCGGCGAAGGCGAACACTTCGTCGCGGATGCGCGCATCGAGCACCGCGGCCGGCACACCGCCGTGCTGCGCACGGCCGTGCTCGACGGCGCGGGCCGGCAGGTGCTGGTGGCGGAGACGACGCATTTGAAACGAGGGCCTTGCGTAGCCAGGGTGTAGCGCAGCGAAACCCGGGATCCTGCGTGCCTGTCGTTCGCTCCCGGGTTACCGCTACACCGCCGGATGCCGCCTGTGCCAGCGCGTCGCGCGCTGGAAGGCCCAGCCGGCCTGCACCAGCAGATGCTCGCCGAAATGCGGCGCGACGAATTGGAACGCGATCGGTGCGCCGTCCGGCGTCTGCCCGCCGGGCAGCGTGAGCGTGGGGCTGCCGGTCATGTCGAAGGGGCAGGTATAGCGCAGCATCCCGGACAGGAGATCGGCGTCCTCGCCGAACTTGGACATGCGCTCGACGGTCGGCGCGGCGAAAGCAGTGGCCGGAATGATCAGGAGATCCAGCGACTGGAACACCGCCTGCACGCGGCCCGCGAAATCGGCGCGGCGCAGCGCGAGCTTCTGGTAGTCCATCGCGCTCAGGCTGCGGCCGAGCTCGATGAGACCGGCGAGACCGGGGCCGTACGCGTCCTTGCGCGAAGGATAGGTCGCTTCGTGGGCGACGGCGGTTTCGACGGCGCACAGCGGGGTCCAATCGTCGACGGCCTGCGCCGTGTCCGGGAACTTGACGTCGATGACGATCGCGCCCAGCGCCTCGACGGTGCGTATCGCGTCGAGCAGCATCGCTTTCGTCGCGGCGTCGACGCGCTCGACCGTCCATGCGCGATCGATGCCGACGCGCAGTCCGCGCAGCCCGCGCGTCATCGTCGCGAGGTAGTCCGGCACCGGCAGCTGCACGGCGGTCGGGTCCAGCGGATCGGGGCCGGCGATCGCAGCGAGGATCGCGGCGGCATCGGCGGCGCTGCGCGTCATCGGTCCGATGTGATCGAGCGAGGCCGCGAGCTCGAACGCGCCGTGACGACTCACGCGACCCCAGGTCGGCTTCAGGCCCGTGATGCCGTTCGCCGCGGACGGGAATCGAATCGAGCCGCCGGTATCCGTGCCGAGCGAACCGAAGCAGAGGCCGGCCGCCGTCGCGACGCCGGACCCGCTCGACGACGCGCCCGACCACAGCTGCCTGCCCCAGGGATTCACCGGCGGCGGCACGTCGGGATGATGATCGGCGAACGCACCCTCGGTCTGCTGCAGCTTGCCGAGGATCACCGCGCCGGCTTCGCGCAGGCGCCGCACGGTCGTCGCGTCCTCCGTCGGCTTGAAGTCCCTGTGCAAGGGCATGCCGTGCGTCGTGCGCACGCCGGCCGTCCACAGCAGGTCCTTCACCGCGAGCGGCACGCCGTGCAAGGGGCCGCGCGCCCTGCCCGCCGCGATCTCGGCGTCCGCCCGCGTCGCCTCCGCGAGCGCCTGATCCGCCATCACGGTGACATAGCTCAGGAGCGAGCGATCGACCGCTTCGATGCGCGACAGCAAGGCCTGCGTGACTTCGACCGAGGAACGGTCGCGGGACTGGATCTGGCGGGCGACTTCGAGGAGTTCGAGGTAGTGCAGGTCGGTGTGAGCCATGGTGCTTCTCCCCGGCGCGGTCGGCGCGTGGTCGTTCTTGCTGCGAAAAGCGTCTCCCCCAAGGTCCGCACCGCAGTGCCGGTGCGGCCGCACTGCAAGACTATCCGTTGCCCGACGCGCGTGCGAGGACAAAGTCCGATCTCGTAGCTTGGGCTGACGAAGGAAGCCCAACATCGGGCGCCGAACCTTGGGCTTCCTTCGTCAGCGCAGCGGTGATGAGGCGCGCATCACCCCCATCATGAAAAAGACATAGACCTTCGACGTGCACGGCGTTTCGTAGCCCGGGTGGAGCGCGCAGCGCGTAACCCGGGATCGGCGCCCGCCGTCTTTTCATGCATTCGAGAAGATACGTGCGGCGCGCCGAGCATGGCCGAAAGCCCTTGCGTATCGGGCATGCCCTATCCCGGGTTCCGCTACGCTGCACCCGGGCTACGAAACGGAGGCGCGCTCCTTCACGGCAACCTACGGCCTGCGCGCATCCGGGCTACCGGGATCCCGTGGGTCTAGGGCCGCACCGCGACCTTCAGCACCCCGTCCCGCTGGTTCGCGAAGAGATCGTAGGCGGCGACGATGTCGTCGAGCTTGAAATGGTGCGTCACCAGCACGTCGAGGCTCACGCGCTTCGCGGCGACGATGTTCATCAATCGTCGCATGCGTTCCTTGCCGCCCGGACACAGCGCGGTGACGATGCGGTGATCGCCGAGGCCCGCGGCGAAGGCGCCGAGGGGAATGGTGAGATCGCTGGAGTACACGCCGAGGCTGGACAGCGTGCCGCCCGGCTTCAGCACGCGCAGCGCGGACTCGAAGGTGCCCTGCGTGCCCAACGCCTCGATCGCGCTATCGACGCCACGGCCGCCGGTCAGCTTCATGATCTCGTCGACGGGATCGCAGTCGTGGAAATTCAGCGTGACGTCCGCGCCCATCACGCTCGAGATGTCGAGGCGATGCGCGTTGCCGTCGACGGTGATGATGGTGCTCGCGCCGAGCAGGCGCGCGCCGGCGGTCGCACACAGGCCGATCGGCCCCTGGGCGAAGACGGCGACCACGTCGCCGATCTTGATGTTCGCGTTCTCCGCACCCTTGAAACCGGTGGACATGATGTCCGGGCACATCAGCACCTCTTCGTCGGTGAGACCGTCGGGAATCGGTGCGAGGTTGGCCTGCGCATCCGGCACGCGCACATACTCCGCCTGCGTGCCGTCGATCAGATTGCCGAAGCGCCAGCCGGCCGTCGCCTTGTAGCCGTGCGCGCCGCACTGGCCGCTGGGGATCAGATAGCTGCCGTCCTGCGACGGCGCACCGTCCTGGCAGGCGTAGGAGGTGAAGCTGGGACAGATGGCGCCGGCGATGACGCGCTGGCCCTCCATATAGCCCTGGACCGCGCTGCCGAGCTTCGCGATCACGCCGACGGGCTCGTGCCCGACGATCAAACCGGGCTTCACCGGGTACTCGCCCTTGAGGATGTGCACGTCGGTGCCGCAGATCGTGGTGGTCGTGATCTTCACCAGGGCGTCGTTGGGGCCGACATCCGGGATCGGCTTGTCGGCGAGCTCGATGCGGCCCGGGGCGACGAATACGGCGGCTTTCATGCTGCTCATGAAAAGTTCTCCTGCTGGCGAGCGATGCGTCGGTCCAATACTAATGCGGCCCGCGTGCAGGCGTGGTGACGGCTCTCGAGCGCGGGACGTCGTCCGACAGGCCGTCCTGCATACGGGCGGCAACCGCGCTCCACCGTGAGCGACGACGTTCGCTCACGGTCGAGCACGATGCGGCCGACAGTCGCACTGCGCGGGCTTGCACACAATGTGCGTCCGCAATCCTGGAGCGTAAACGATGAAAATCTCGTGCGCCCGGTCAAGCTCGCTCGTACTCGCGACTTCGCTGATGCTCGCGCCGCTGGCGCAGGCCGCCGAGCGCCACGCCGACGGCATGCACGGCGATCGCGCTTCGACGCCCCAGTCACGCGCAGACGCAGTGGACAGCAGCCCTGCTCGCAACACCGGCACGGAGAATGGAGATCCTTCGTCGCTCTACGCAAGCCATTCGCCGCTGGGCCCGGGCGCGCCTGCTGCGAGCGGCACGCCGGAAAGCGCCGGCACCGAAGACGACGGCGACACGACGCGCTGAGCCGCGTAGCGCCGATCTCGTCAGGGGCAGGGCTCGGTCGGTGCGTCGTCGTGCAGCCCGAATTCGGGATCGCCGCTGTCCAGCGCGATCCGCAGCCACAGCACGCGCGCTTCGTCGTCGGCTGCGTCCAGCACGGGCGGCTGGCGATCGAAGCGCATGACGTACTCGAGCTCGAGGGCCAGGAGCTCGCTGTGTGCGTCCTGGCCAAACACTGCGTCCGTCATGGCGGCCGGTTCCTCTGTTCAGGTTCGGACATTCTGGAATGCCGCGGCAGGAGGGCCAGCAGACGACGGGCGCCGGCGATGCCGGCATTCGACGCAGGGCGGGTCTGCGAAAAGGAAACGCGCGGCGGCGTAGCGTCCGGCCCGGGCGCGCGGGGACGGGCGCCTACATTGGCGAGACGTCGCAGATCCTAAGCTGAGCGTGGCGCAGCGTCCGCTGGCCGCTGCCGCACGTCGGCCGTCTCACCACATCCCGGGAGGAACACCATGAATGTATCTTTTCGCGCCCTGCGCTCACCCACTGCGATGCTGCTCTTGCTGTTCGCCACGCTCGCTTCGCCGGTGAGTTTTGCCGATTCCCGCTCGGATCCCAGAGCGCAGTTCGCCAACGCCCGCCAGGAGATCCTCGATCTCATCTCGGCCTACAGTTATACCTATGATGCGAAGGACGTCCCCCGCTGGCTCGAGCTCTTCACCCACGACGCGCGCTGGGCCTGGTATGCAGGTCCGCAGCGCACGCTGACCGTCAGCCTGCCGGGCAGGCAGGCGATGAACGACTTCTTCGCGCCACGCCTCGCCGCTCTCGCCCAGCAGGGCGTCCAGAGCCGTCACTTCCAGACCAATACGGTGTTCACCTCGTTCAACGGCAGGGAAGCAAGCGCGAAAACCTATGTCCTCGTCACCTGGCAATACGCCGGCGAGCTGGTGCCGCGCCCGGTCCATACCGGCTACTACGAGGACAAGTTCGTGCGCACGCCGCGCGGATGGAAGTTCAAGGAGCGGATCATTTACGTCGATCACGTGTGAAGACGGCGGATGCGCCCGGTGCGGCGGCGGTCGCACCGGGCTCGCGCGGCGCGCGACAGGGGCGGTGCGAACCGCAGTCGCGTGACGCTGGACTGCGCTGCCGAGATCGATGCGAACCCAGGGAATCCACACCCGGCAGGAGTCCAAGGAGCGCCCGCGAACAGCTACGCGCCGCGTGCAGGGGCTCCTCGATCTGCGGCCGCCTTTGCCTCTAGCGTCCACGGGCCACGGGCGGTCCGGTGAAAGGCTTGTTCTGGGTCAAGGCGCATCATTTCGTTCTCGCCTACCGTGAAATCTCCTCGAATGTCCTACATATTACGTAGGACATCCGGGCGCATGCTTCGTGGCTGCGGTGAGCCCGCAGCGGCCATGGACGGCGATAGCTCGAACATCGATCGCTAACGCCAGTTCCAATATGCAAGCCAAAGTCTATCCAGAGTGCAACGGTGTCGATATCGCCGCGCCACCGGCAGCGCAGACGAGCGCGCCTGCCTCCCGCACGGTGCTCTACGTCGAGGACAATCCTTCGAACATGCAGCTCATGCGAAAGCTGTTCGCACGGCGCCGGGACATCCGGCTCGTCTATGCGTACACGCCGCTGCTCGGTATCGAGATGGCGCTGACCGAAAAGCCCGATCTCGTGCTCCTCGACATCAATCTGCCCGGCATGAACGGCCGTCAAGTGCTCGCGCGCTTGCGCAGCCATCCGGAAACCGCCGCCGTGCCGATAATCGCGGTGACGGCGAATGCGATGCCGAGCGACGTCGAACAGGGCCTCGCTGCCGGGTTCGATGCCTATGTGACGAAGCCGATCGACATTTCGGCGTTCATGCAATCGATCGATCGCTGGCTCACCGTCGGCGCTTCGGTGTGACGCGACGCCAATCCTGGCGCGGTCATTCGTTTGCCGCGGCGCCTACCGGCACACGCAGGAGCGCCGTTATCCCGCGCTCGTGGCCGCGCCGCTCCAAGCTCGCTCCGAGCTGATCGCAGCATATCGTCACGAGACGACAGCCCAGCCCGGGCGCCACGCCCGAGTCGAAGTCGAGCGTGCCGCCGCCATCGTCCGTCACCTCGATCTCGAGGACGGCGTCACGCAGCCGGGCCGATACCGACACCCGCAGCGTCCTGGACCAGTCGCGCCGATGCTTCGCGGCGTTGGTCAGCAATTCGTTGAGGATCAGCATCAGGTGCGTGAATCGATTGCCCGGCAGCGGCGGCAGCGCCGCCTCGATCCGTCCGATCAGCTCGTCCCCCGGCAGCAGCAAGGCGCCGCGCGCCCTGTCCAGCAGTTTCTGCAGTTCCAGGGAGACACTGCGCGGCGCCTGGTCCGCATTGCCGAGGAATCCCCGGGACAACTCGGTGAGCGATTCGACGCGGCCGATCAGATCGGACAAGAGCTCGTTGCCGCGCTGCGCATCGGCCTCGGGACGGTGCAGTTCGAGCACCGCTCGGATGATCGCGAAGTTGTTCTGGATCCGATGACCGAACTCCCTGAGCTGCAGGCGACAGGCAGCGAGTCGGCTTTCGAGCTCGTGTATCGTCGCGATGCCGGCCGTCACGTCGCGCGCCGTGCCGACCAGCGCGCGCGCCGTGCCGTCTTCGTTCCTGAGCGGTCTTGCGTATTGATGCACCCAGCGGACGGGCTCGTCCGCCGACGGCGTCAGCCGATGTTGCACCTCGACGACCTTGCCCGACGCGAGACATTCGTCGACCGTCTGGCGGACCGTGGCCCGATCCTCGGGGTGCACCAGTGCCCACGCTTCGCTCAGCGCGAGCGTTCTCGGGGCTGCCGGCGCCGCCATGCCGGGATGCGCGCAAGGCATGACCCAGCACTGGTGTTCGCGCAGATCCAACTGCCAGACCCAGTGCGCTCCGAGGCCGAGGGCATACGCCAGATCCTCGGGCCAGTCGGGCGGCATCGAAAACTCGGCCATGCGCTGTCGCTCCCCTTCAGTCCACCGCACCGGCCATCGCCCGGCCGGTGGCCCGCATCGCATCGTCCGACAGTGCGAACGCTGGACACCAGGCCTGCGCGGAGCGCAGCTCGGACAGCGGCACGGGATGCCCCATGAGATAGCCCTGCGCGAAGTCGACGCCGAGCTCCCGCAGCGTCGAGAGCACGTCGGTGTTCTCGACGAATTCCGCAATCGTATGTCGGTTCAGCGACTTGGCGATGTTCACGATGGACTGGACAATCATGTAGTCGAGGGATTCCGCGCAGATGTTGCGGATGAAGCTGCCGGCGATCTTGATGTACTCGGCCGGGATGTTCTTCAGATACGCGAACGAGGTCATGCCGGTGCCGAAGTCGTCGAGTGCGAACTCGCAGCCGTACGCCTTGAGGCTGGCCATCAGGCGCAGGGCGGCGTCGAAGTTGCTGATCGCGGCCGTCTCCGTCACCTCGAACACGATCGCGGTCTTCGCGTCTCGCTTCGCCAGCAGCCGGCACACGGTGCCCACGAACTCCGGGCTGCTGAGCGACTGGCCGGACAGGTTGATGCTGCACGACGGGCACGCCGCCTCCCCCAGGCTGTCGACCCAGTCGAGCGTGCGCTCTATGACCCAGAGATCGATTTTCGGTGCCAGGCCGAAGCGTTCGGCCGCGGGCAGGAACTCCGATGGCGGAATGACGGCGCCGTCCTTGCCGCGCAGGCGCACGAGCACCTCGAGCTTAGGCCGATAGGGCGGGCAGGCGCGGATCGGGACGATCGGCTGCCCCCACAGCTCGAGCTCGTCCTCGTCGATCGCGCGCTGCAGCTTCGCGGCCCAGTGCGACGCGGACTGGGTACGGCGCAGTTCCACGTCGTGTTCCTCGTAGACGAGCGCCCGACCGCGTCCGCGCTCCTTGGCCGCATAGCAGGCCGCATCCGCCTTCTGCAGGATGTCGACCAGCCGATGCGAACCGCAGCGGAATTCCACCAGCCCGACGCTCATGCCCACCGAAAAGGTGAATTCGGACCAGTTGAAGCGAATGGCGCGGACATTGGCGGCGATGCGATCGATCAGCTTCTGCGCGCGGCTCGAATCGCAGTCCGGGAACACCAGTGCGAACTCATCGCCGCCGAGCCGGGCGATGATGTCGGCACGACGACCGCCCGCGCGCAGCACCCTGGCCACCTCGCGCAGCAGCTGGTCGCCCGCGGTATGGCCGCAGGTGTCGTTGATCACCTTGAACTGGTCCAGGTCGATGAAGCACAGCGTATGCACCGCTCCATCATCGGGGCCCGACTCGAGCAGCTGCTGTGCCCGCTGCTCGAAACCGAGGCGATTGACGAGGCCCGTCAGCGCGTCGTGCGTGGCCTGGTACGACAGCTTCTTCGACAGTTGCAGGCGCTTGGTGATGTCCTCGGCAACCACGAGCGCATAGCAACGTCCGTTCTCGCGACAGAAGACGCGGATCGTGAGCTGCAGCCAGCAGTCCCAGGTCCGATCGGACGCGATCCGGCAATGCACCTGGGCCACCTCGCCCGGCCGCGTGCTGGCGCGTTCCAGCGATGCGCGCACGGCCGCGCGATCCGCCGCATAGACGAATTCCAGCAGCTGCACGTCGATCATGCCCTGGCTGCTGTGGGCGGCGAAGAAATTGCGTCCGTAATCGTTGATCTCGCAGATCCGGTATGTCTCGTCGAGCGTGAAGAGTATGCAGGGATTCTCGTCGAACAGCGCGCGGAGTCGCCGTTCCTGTTCGCGCGCCGTGCGCAGCGCCGCCACGCGCTCCGAGACGTCGCGCACCGTGACGCAGACGAAGGCCGTGCCCTCGACGTCGATCGGGCTCAGGTCGATGTCGACGGGAAACTCGCGACCCGCGCGGTCGACGGCGCGCAGATCGGCCGACTTGCCCATCGGCCGCGCAACGCGCTGGCGCGTGTAGCCGGACACGTGGCCGGCATGTCGCGCCCGCACGGACGCGGGTACCAGAGACGACACGTCGCGCCCGACCAGTTCATCCTTCGCGTAGCCGAACAAGCGGCTCGCGGCGAGGTTGGCGTATCGGATGGTGCCGCTCGCATCGACCAGCAGCACGCCATCCGGCATCGCTTCGACGACCGACTCACCGACCGCCACCGACGGCAAGCGCTGCTGCCGCTCCGTATCTTCCTGCCTCATGTAGACCCCCTTCGATATGTCCGGCGACGACGACGTGGGCCGTCGCACGAATGTCGCTCTGGATAACGGCGTCTGCAGACGTTCCGACGCAGCTTGGGGGCGTTGGGCTGAAACCTACCTCGGTCGAAGGAGGTGGCGAGCATAAGGCCTCGAGCAGGAGGCGCCTATTGTCTTCCATGATTATTCGGCACGTTGGACTTCGCACTTTAGTGGAGCGAGCGATACCGTTCGGTCCATCGCTCTGCAAGAAATCTTTGGAGCGCTCGTTCAACCTCGTTCGATCATCCTGCTCATCGCGCTCAACAGTTCGAGCGAGCCGCGGCGATCGACGATGCGCTGCGCCGCTTCTTCGAGCGGCATCCGGTTGCTGCGCGCGAAGTAGCGCACGACCCGGATGCTTTCCTCTTCGCTGAGACCGAAGCGCTCCATCACGATACCGTTGGCGACGTTCGCGGTTCGCCGCCCGTCGACCAGCTGCCGCGCATGTTCGGACAGCGCCATCAGCTCGGCGGCGCGTGCCAGCCCGGTCTCGACGACGGCAAGGACCTCGCGCGCCGTGGCCGGCTTGAGGACGAAGCCGACGGCGCCGCTCGATGCCGCATCCCGCACGGTCTCCGTATCCGAACGGCCGGTCAAAAAGGCGAACGGCAATCGGTAGCGTTCGAGCAGCAGGCGACCCAGGGCCGCACCGCTCTGATCCGGCAGGCCGTAGTCCACCAGCGCGAAGTCGACCTTCAGTCCCTCATCGAGGGCGTTCAAGGCATCGGCACTCGAATGGGCAACCGTCGTGTGGACCGCTTCGCGCTCGAGTTCGGCGCGGGTGCCCGCGGCGACGAGGCGATCGTCTTCGACCAGCATGATCCGGCGTATCGGTTCGCGCTTCATCGTTTCCCCTTTCCTCGATGACTCAACGGACCGCATTGCGAGCGGCCCGCGTTTCACGACGCAGTGAACGCGTCTGTGTCTCGCCCGGCCCGGGACCGGGCAGTTCGATCCAGAAGGTCGATCCCGAGCCGTACTCGCTCTCGACGCCGATGGCGCCGCCCATTTGCTCGATCAGCGCCTTCGCGACCGTGAGGCCCATGCCGGTGCCTTCGATCGAGCGCTCCTCGTCCACGAGGCGGACGAAGGGTTCGAACAGAGACGGAAGCGCGTCGGCCGGAATGCCGGGCCCCATGAGCCGCTTGCGGGCGGATGCGGACTCCGTCCATTCGAGTCGGACGCTGCCGCCGGGCCGGTTGTACTTGATGGCATTGCTCAGCAGATTGATGAGCACCTGTCGGAGGCGGGTCGGTTCGGCCCGGACCTCGCAGCTCCCGGCGGCAAGCTCGATGCGAATGCCACGCTCCTGCGCGATTGGCCGCAGCAGGGCGACGCAGTTCGCCAGTTCGCGCGCGAGATCCACGCAGCCGAGATCCAGCGCATGCGCTTCGCGCTCGAACTTCGACAGATCGAGCACCTCGTTGATCAGGGCGAGCAAATGGCGGCCCGCAGATTCGATGAAGGCCATGTCTTCGCGCTGTTCCGCGGCGAGGGGCAGTTCGACGTCCGAAATCAGGAGCTGCGCGAAACCGAGGATGGCGTTCAGCGGCGTGCGCAGTTCATGGCTCATGCGGGACAGAAATTCGCCCTTGGCGTTGGCCGCCGCCTCGGCCTTCAGGCGGGCGGCATTGAGTTCCTGCGTACGCGATTCGACCAGCCGTTCGAGTTCGTCCCGATTGCGAATCTGCTCGGTCGCATCGCGCGCCACGCCGCAGACCCCCATCACCATGCCGTTCTCGTCGTGCATGCGGACGAGGACGTGATGATGCGGGACCATGCCGCTGGCCAGGCGGACGCTCGCTTCCACGGCGATCGCGCCCTCGCGCATCACGCGTTCGAGCGCCTGCTGGAGGCGCGGCACTTCACTCTGTTCGGCGAATTCGAGCAGGTGGCGGCCGTGCAACGCATCCCCCTCCAGCTCGAATATCTCCTCGACCCGCGGATTCCACCAGCGCAGGCGAAAATCGGCGTCGGTCACGTACACGATGTCGCGGATGGCGGCGATGATCGCGCGGTTCACCGCATAGGCTTGGTGCAGTTCGCGCTGCGCCCGGCGGCTGTCCGTGATGTCGACCGAAACCCCGGTGATGCTGCTCACGGCGCCGTCGGCGGCCAGTACCGGCGTCATCAGCTGATGGAAGATTCTCCCGCCGATTTCGCATTCGGCCTCGGCGCACGCTCCGCTCTGGGCCTTGCGAAAGGATTCGATCAGCTGCGCGTCGTGCGCGAAGCGTTCGAACACGTTGGTGCCGATGAAAGTTTCCGGCGACTCCGTGCCGCAGGTCAGGTCCCTGCCTTGCGCCAGGCGTATCATCCCGCTCGGATCTGCGCTCCACAGCACCACGGGACAGCTCGACAATACCGTCTGGAGCTTTGTGTTCGCGGCAGCGAGCTGCGCCTCGGCCCGGCGCAGCTCGGTCACGTCCTGGGCCACTGCTGCGAGGTTCAGCGGTTCGCCGGTGATCTCGTCGTCGATCCGGAACACGGTGCCGTGGACCAGCGTGTCGGCGCCCGTCACCTGGTTGCGAATCCTGATGTCGCCGGTCCATGAGCCGTGCGACATCACGAAAGGGAGCACGAATTCCTCGAAATACGAACGGTCGGGCTCGCCGAAAAAGCGCTGGGTATGGGAACCGAGCACCTCCTCAGCGGGCATACCGAACATGCGCAGCCCGGCTTCGTTGACGAACTGGATTCTGGCCTCGAGATCGGAGTAGCCGATGTAGTGCGGCGAGTTGCGCACGATCGCGGCGAGGCGCCGTACGGCATCCTCGGCGGGATTCAGCGCCGGGGTCGCGGGCGCGGCCTGGACGCATTCGTGCACGCAATCGAAGCTCGAGATCATCTCCTGCACGACGCGGAGCTGGCTGCATTCGCCGTGCTCCCCCTGTCGCAGCGTGCCTCGCTCCTGCACGCGCCTGACCGATCCGCCCACGCACAGCCGGTAGACGATCGCGTAGGAACTGCGATCGCGGATCCCGCTGCGGCGCGCGTGGCGAACGGCGGCGAAATCCTCGGGATGGATGGCGCAGTTGAAACGCGCCGACGCCGGCGGCTGCGCGTACGGGGTTTCGCCGAGGAAGCGATAGATTGCGGCCGACCAGCGCGGTGGGTGATCGCCCGGCATCACTTCCCACACGCCGACCTCAGCGAGCTCGAGCCCGGCGATAGCCAGATCGCCGCAGTCGAACGGCCGCGGCTCGACTCCCCGTGCATTCATGGTCGCTGCCCGCGCGTCGGTCATTACGCAGGCAGGCGGACGCGTATCGCCGATCGCGATCGAACGGGAGATGCGCAACGTAAACCGATTTGGCGTATAACCGTCATCGGAATAAGCTTATTCCGAAGCCTAGCCCGCTCGCTAGCGTTTTGCGTGCCAGCCCCCTGTCGCCGGGCACCGATGGTCATCGGCAATCCGGCCCGACCGCTCCGCCGCCGGCGGACGAGGGAGCAGACATGCGAGGCGAAGTCATTCTCACGCTGGAAGACAGACATCGGGCCATCGTGCGCATCGACGACGGCGACTTTGCAGTACTGCAATTCGTCCCCTCGACCCCCGTGTCCCAGGCCGACGTGATCGGCGGCATGCTGCGCGCCCACGGCATCGTGAGATTGTCGAACTGGACGCGTCACGTACATTTCTACACCATCGTCATGGCGAGCGGGTGTTCGTTCCGGACCGCGTTTCGGATCGCGCTCGGCGACGAGTTCCTGCTGTGCTGATGCGCAGGCGGAACGCGACGCAAGCGACGGGATCCGGTCGACGGCACGATGCGGCGCTTCGCCGGCGAGCCGCACGAACTGGCGCCGCTGCATCGCATCGCCTCGTGCGCCGCCTCCGCGATGTCCCGTGTCGTCGGCTCATCACTGTCTGTTCAGTGCCCCAAAGGCCTGAATGGCCGCCGAGATTCTGCTCAGCGGCACTACGTCGGCGGCAGCATCGAGCTTTACGGCCTCCTTCGGCATGCCGTAGACCACACAACTGTCCTCGTCCTGGGCAATGGTGTGCGCCTTGGCGTCGCGCATGTCGCGCAGTCCACGTGCGCCGTCGTCGCCCATGCCCGTCATGATGATGCCCAGCGCGTTCGCGCCGGCCGCTCTCGCCACGGAACGGAACAACACGTCCACCGACGGGCGGTGTCGGTTCACGAGCGGCCCGTCGATGACCTCGACGTGATACTGGGCGCCGCTCCGCTTCAGCACCATGTGCTTTCCGCCGGGCGCGATCAGCGCCCGTCCCGGAATGACGCGGTCATTGCTTCTGGCTTCACGCACCTCTATCTGGCAGAGACCGTCGAGACGATTGGCGAACGCCGCCGTGAACTGTTCGGGCATGTGCTGCACGATGACCAGCCCCGGTGACACTCGCGGCAGTGCGGAGAGCACCACCTCCAGCGCCTGCGTGCCGCCGGTCGAAGTGCCGATCGCGACGATGTGCTCGGTCGTTCTGATCATCGCTGCCGAATCAGGGGGCGGCAGCACCGCATCGACGGTATGCTTGGGTGCGGCCTTCTCTCGCTGCGGCGGTTCGCAGCGCAATCTGTTGACTCGTGCCCGTGCGGCCGCCTTTACCGCGTCAATCAGGTTGTCGGTGGACTCCTGGAGAAACGCTTTCACGTTCATCCGCGGCTTGGTGACGACGTGGACGGCCCCCGCGGCGAGCACCTGCATCGTCGTTTCCGCGCCTTTCTCGGTCAGGGAGGAACACACGACGATCGGCGTGGGCTTCTCGGACATCACCTTCCTGACGAAGCTGATGCCGTCCATCCTCGGCATCTCGACGTCGGTGACGATGACGTCCGGCCATTTGGATTTCATCCGCTCGAGCGCGAACAAGGGATCCGCCACGGCAGCCATCACCTGGATGCTCGGATCCCGGGCGAGCGCCTCGCTCATTACCTGCCGGACGACGGCCGAATCGTCGACCACAATCACGTTGATGCTGCTCACCCTACCCTCCTCGATCGGGAGTGTCCCCGCTCGACGGTCGACGGATCGCTGTACCGCACCCACACGAGACCGTCGCGCATGTCCATTCTGACGCTTCTGTGACCGGTGCCCCCGGTATGCTCTCCCGCGATCCGCAGGCCGAACTCGGCGCAGAGCCTGCGCGCACAGACGAGATTTTTCGCGCCGACGGACCGTCCGGCGTTGCGGGCGTCGCCCGCCACCACGCTGCTTCCGCCGAAGAGCTTTACGTGGAACTGCCGTGGCGCCGCGCTCCACTTCGCCGCATGAGCCAACAGGATGCGCAAGGCCTCGTCGCCGTAGCGACCATCGAGTGAGCCGTCGCAGCTGTCGATCCGTGTCGGGAGCACGAAATGACACATGCCACCGATACGGAGCAGCGGGTGCCACATGGTCAGCGCGACACACGAACCGAGCAGCGTCCTGACGCGGGTGGTCGATCCGACGAAGCACGACTCTCCCGGGAGCAGGAAGACGTCGGCGATCTTTTCGTCGTTGCCGCGCATGGGTCACGCCGGCCTGCGGAAGATCGAAGGTGCGACCGGCTGAACTGCCGCGGAAACACCATGGAGATTCTCGGAATGGCTCAACATCAGATAGCCGCCGGGACGGACATGGGGCACGACGCGGGCCATCACCTTGCGCTTGGTCTCCAGGTCGAAGTAGATCATCACGTTGCGCAGAAATACGACGTCGAAGGCGCCAATCTCAGGCAGCGCGGCATTGAGATTGATCGAATGGAAAGACACGCGCTCGCGCAGGGGGCGGTCGATGAGCAAGGTGCCGCTTTGGCGCCCGATTCCCTTCAGGCAGTACTTCGCGAGGTAGTCCTTGGGAATGCCCGTGGTACGCGCGATCGCGTAACGCGCCGACCGCGCCACTCCGAGGACACGCGAGCTGATATCCGATCCGAGTATCTCCCAGGACGCGCCGAAGCCCATGGCTTCGGCGAGCACCATGGCAATGGTGTACGCTTCCTCGCCGGACGACGACGCCGCGCTCCATACGCGAAACGTTCCATCACCCGCCCGCCGCGGAATTATCTCCTCGCGCAGGTGATCGAAATGCTTCGGTTCGCGAAAAAAGTACGTTTCGTTGGTCGTGAGCAAATCGAGAGCCGTCTGCAGCTCACCCGCCGGCTCGCCGCTCATCAGCATCCGGAAATACGCCGCATAGCTCGCAGCGCCGAGATGCTGCACGCGCCTGAGCAGCCTCGCGGCCACCAGCGTTCTCTTGTGGCCGGCGAGACTGATGCCGGTGGAGCTGTACAGCCAATCGCGAAACAGCCCGAACTCGCGGCCCGACAGACTCGGACACGTCGTGCCCGCGGCCGCTCCGCCCGGCTCCCACCGCCCGACCGACCGGGAACCGAGCCTGCTCGTTTCCGTCACGGCGCTCTCCTCACCTGGCCAGGCTGACGGTGGCGGCCAACTCCTCCGTCGAAAGTATGCGTTCGACGTTCAGGATGATGACGAAATCGCCGTCGATCTTGCCCATGCCCGCAATGAAATCCGCCCGGAGCTTCGCTCCGAACGAAGGCGCCGGTTCGACGCCTTCCGGCGGGATCTCGAGCACCTGGCTGACCGCGTCCACGACGACGCCGACATCCTGCCGCTCGCCGTCGGGACCCACCTCCAGAATGATTATGCAGGTACGACGCGTGGACTCGGATCGAGTGCCGCCGAATCGCAAGGACAGATCGACGACCGGCACGACGCGGCCTCTGAGATTGATGACGCCGCGCACGAAGGACGGCATCATCGGCACGGCGGTGACCAGCCCGTATTCCAGAATCTCCTTCACCGCGAGTATGCCGATCGCGAACGTCTCGTCGCCGAGGCGGAAAGTAAGATACTGATGCTGGTCTTCCTGCGCCGAGTCGTCGGCGTGCAGCGCCAGTGGTTTCATCGCAGTGCTCATCGCATTCCTCCTAGAAACGGACGTACTCGCTTTCGGCAGCGGCATCCTCGCTCACGGCAAGATTGCCCTGTATCGCGGGCGAGCTGGCCGCGGGCCTGCGTGCAGCGACTACGGTATTCGCTACCGGCTGCATCCCGGCGACCCGGAAGAAGCTCATGAGCTGCTGAAGCTGTTGCGCCTGCCCCGACATCTCCTCGGCAGTCGCCGCCAGCTCCTCTGCGGCGGAAGCACCCTGCTGCGTGGTCTGGCTGAGCTGCGTCATCGCAGCATTGATTTGCGTGACGCCACTGGCCTGCTCGCCGGACGCGGCCGCGATTTCCTGGACCAGATCGGAGGTCTTCTGGATGGCCGGCACAATCCGTTCGAGCAGCTCGCCCGCCTGCTCGGCGACCTTCACCGAGTCGTTCGCGACGCCGCCGATCTCCTGAGCCGCAACCTGCGAGCGCTCCGCCAGCTTGCGCACCTCGGTGGCCACGACCGCGAAACCGCGGCCATGCGCGCCGGCGCGCGCTGCTTCGATCGCGGCATTCAGCGCGAGCAGATTGGTTTGGTAGGCGATGTCGTCGATGATCGAGATTCTCTCCGCGATCTCGCGCATGGCCGACACGGTCTTGCGCACCGCTTCCCCGCCTTCGCTCGTCTCCTTGGCGGCGTTCGTCGCCATCGAGTCGGTGACTTTCGCGTTCTCGCTGTTCTGACCCACGGACGCCGACATCTGCTCGATCGACGCGGAGGACTCTTCGACCGCCGCCGCCTGTTCCGAACTGCTCTGCGACAACGATTGCGCGGTGCCGCTCACCTGCTCGGACGCCGAGGAGAGCGAATCCGCGGCGTTGCGCACTTCGCCGATGATGCCGGAAAGCCTGTCCACCATGTTGCGCATGCTCTGCAGCAGCCGCCCCGTCTCGTCTCTGGTGTCGATGTCGATACGCATGCTCAGGTCGCCGTTGGCCAGTCGGTCTGCGACTTCCACCGCCACACCGAGCGGCTTCGTGATGCTGCGGGTTATCCACAGTGCGATGCCGAAAGCCACCAGCAGAGCGCCGATTCCCAACCCGATCATGATCGTGCGGGCCGTGGCATAGACTCTCTCGGCGGCCTTGCCGTCTTCGCTCATGAGCTGCCCCTCATACGCGATCAGACCGTTCAGGCTGTCCAGATACCCGCGCATCGTCGGGAAGAGCTCCTCGTGTACGAAGGTCAGCATGCCGGCTCTGTCGCCTTTCTCACGCAGCACGAGCAGCTGCTTCTGTCCGGCGACGTACTTCTCACGATTCGCCCTCACCTCTGCCAGCATTTCCTTTTCCCGCGGCAGCTCCACGACCTTGGCGAGCTTTTCGATCCGATCGCCGATGTTGCTGCGTGCCTCCTCGATTCTTTCAATCTGCTTCGACGCATCCGTCTCGTCGGTGGCCAGCATCAGGTCGCGCATCGAGATCGCGATGATGTTGACGTTGTCGATTACCTCGTTGGCGAGCACCGTTTTGGGCCAGGTCGTGGCAACCACGCGATTCAGCATCTCGTTGACGGCCGCGAGGCGCGTGACGCCGACGAAGAAGATTGCCGACATCAGGGCCACGACCGCTCCAAAGCCCACGGCGAGACGCACGCCGATTTTGACGTTATTGAACATTTTCTCTGCTCCTTTCTGCGGGAAATACCAGGTTATCGGTCAGCCTGCGCGTCTTGCGCGCGGCACTCGGCTCCGTGCGGAGCCATGCTTCATCGAAGAGATCGTTCACGTTGCGACCTGCGGCACAGGCTCGCCGATCGTCCGCTCCCTGTCGGGGTCGGCGGCGACCTGTATGAGTCCCGGCACGTCGAGGATCAGCGCGACCTCGCCGCTGCCCAGGATCGTGGATCCGCTGATCCCGGCAAGCGATCCGAACATCGTCCCCAGCGGCTTGATCACGGTCTGCGACTCCCCGATCAGCTCGTCGACAATCATGCCGGCCTTCATCGTGCCGAATCGCACGACGACGATATTGGCGCGCCGCCCCCTCTCGCCTTCGATCGCGAAGAGATCGCGAATTTCGAGGACGGGAAGCACTTCGCCGCGCAGATCCACGTAGCCTCGACTGCGCGCGGCGCGGCGCATGAGCGGCGGGCACTCCAGGCACTCGACCATGGTGTCGAGCGGAATCACGTAGCGCGCCTTGCCGACGCCGACCAGGAATCCGTCGATGATCGCGAGAGTCAAGGGAAGCCGGATGCGCACCGTGGTGCCGAGACCGGGCCGGCTTTCGATCTCGACCGTGCCCCGCAGCGCCTCGATGTTGCGCTTGACGACGTCCATGCCCACTCCGCGACCGGAGAGATTGCTGACGTGATCCGCCGTCGAGAACCCGGGGGCGAAGACGAGGTTGTCCATCTCCTTTTCGGAGAGGCTCTGGCTTTCGGACACGATCCCCCGTTCGATGGCCTTCTGCAGGATCCTGTCTCGCTTCAGGCCGCCGCCGTCGTCCGCGACCTCGATGACGATGCTGCCGGAATCGTGGAATGCGTTCAGACTCAGCGTGGCGCGCGCCGGCTTGCCGCGCGCAGCGCGCACTTCGGCGGGCTCGATCCCGTGATCCATGGCGTTGCGCACGAGATGCATCAAGGGATCTCCGATGCGCTCGACCATCGATTTGTCGAGCTCCGTATCGGCCCCGCGGATGTCGAGATCGACGTCCTTGCCGAGCTCGCGACTGACGTCGCGTACGACCCTCGTATAGCGTTGGAACGTGGATCCAATCTGCACCATGCGCAAGGTCAGCACACTGTTGCGGAGATCCTCGACCAGCTGCAGGAGCACTCTCGTCGACTCGATCAGATCCAGGTTGCCGCCGCGACGCGCCACCGTCTGCGTGGCGGAGCCGGCAATGACGAGCTCTCCCACCAGATCGATGAGTTGATCGAGCTTCTCGGCGTTGACGCGGATCAGACGTCCCTCGTCCTGTCGACGTTCCCTGGTCTGCTGTTTGTCGAGGGCGGCGGCTACCACCGAGGCATGGACGGCGCCGGCCTGCGTGAGGACTTCGCCTATCGGCCTGGGCGCCGGCTCTGCGATGCGCGCCTGCTCGGCCGCCTGCTGCCTGAGGCCGAGCTCCAGTTCGCCGTTCGTAATGGCGCCGCAGCGCACCAGTATTTCCCCGAGGCGCATCGGATCCTCGGGGAGCCCGTTTATCAGCTCGATGTATTCGAGCACCCGGCTCGCCGGTGGAAGGATCCGGATCTGCGCGTCCTCGCGGACGAAATCGAAGGCCGCCTCGATTTCGTGCTTGTCGGCGGCACTTCGGAAGGCGAGCTCGAAGCCGAGATAGCAGGCCTCCGGGTCCATGTCGGCGGCGGCCGGGAGCGCGTCGGTAATGGTGGCGAGGTGAACGATTTCGCCGAGGGTCGCCAGGTACTGGAGCTGCGACAACGGATCCATCCCGTTGCGCAACACGTCCAGGCCATAGCGCAGGGATATGTGCCAGCACTCCCTCAGGCCCGGTGCCCCTCCGATTTCAGTCGTCGAGGAGCAATCCTCGGGCGCAGCGGGCGGCGATGCGCCGCGGGCTTTCCCCAGCCGCGCAAGCTCGGCAAGCAGCGCCGCTCCCTTCGCCTGCGCCTCGGCATCGATCTCCACGCTGGCCACGACCGGATCGACGATGGCGCCAGCGTGATCGACGCACGTCAGCAACAGCGCTATGCACGCTGGCGTAACGCCGATGTGGCCGTCCCTGATGCGGTCGAGCAGCGTTTCGACCTCATGCATGAACTCGACGATGGGATCGAAGCCGAAGAGTCCGGCGGATCCTTTGATCGTATGAGCGGCGCGGAAAATCTCGTTGATCAGATCGGGATCGGTCGGCCGGGACTCCAGCGCCAGCAAGGCCTGCTCCATCCGCTCCAGCAGTTCACGACTTTCGGCCACGAAAGTCTGCACGGCCGCATCGAGGTTCATGTCGCGCTCCTTTTTCCCGACGGCGTGGACGCCGCGGCTGCTTCATGTGCACGGTCGACGGATTCCAGCATTTCCCCGTTCATGCGATACGTGTCGAGCACCGCGCTGACCGCGCCGCTGGGCTCCCGCACCGAGAACGACTTTCCGTCGCGCGCCGCTTCACGTCTTGCCAGGAGCAGCTGCTGCAGCCCTGCCGTGTCGAATTCGTTCACTTGCGCCAGGTCCACCTCGACGGCATCGCTGCCCAGGACCGCGGCGAGCAACGCTTCTTTCAGCTCGCCGGCCGAATAAATCGTCATCTCGCCGGAGATCGACATGCGGGTGACTGCGTCCGCCTTGCTCACGTTCATTCTCATGGTCGCGCTCCTCTGTACGTCACGGCAGGCAGAGCTTGGATACGGCCTGCAGCATCTGGTCGGGCTTGAACGGCTTGACGACCCAGGCCTTCGCGCCGGCCGCCTGCCCTTCCTGTTTCTTCGACTCCTGGGACTCTGTCGTCAGCATGATGATCGGCGTGAAGCGATACTGCGGATGCTTCTTCACCTCCTTGACGAAACTGATGCCGTCCATGTTCGGCATGTTGACGTCGCTGATGATGAGATGAATCTTCTGGCCCGTGAGCTTGTCCAGCGCGTCGCGTCCGTCGCAGCCCTCGACGACCGCGTAGCCCGCCTGCGTCAGCGCGATGCGCACGACCTGACGCAGCGACGCCGAGTCGTCGACCACCATGATGGTTTTGTTCATGTGCACGTCTCCCGGGAGTGATCAGAAGAAGGTGATGGCGTCGTCGCCGCCGGCGACGGCCACCGCATCGCACGCGCCGCGGTGGTTCTCGCGCTCTTCCTGCGTCGAGTAGGTCTGGGCGAGACGCTCTATCGCCTGCGCGACCTGGCCGGCGTCGGGCAACCCGGATTGGCCCCCCAGCGCTTTCATGTTCGACGCCACGTGTTCGAGCACTTGTCCGACGCGATCCTGGAACTGGAGGTTGACGAGCGCGGACGCGATTCGAATGCTGATTTCCGCCTGTTCCGCGCGCAGCGCCCCGGCCGTCTCGCCCAGTTCGCGCGTCACCGCGTCGAAGTCCGCGATCACCCCCTGAATGTGTGCGTGCGAAGTGCCGACGAAGCGCGCGTCGCGTTCGGCCGAGTGTTCCACCGTATCCGCGGTGGTCCGGATCGCGTCGGAGATGATCGTGACCTTGTTGCTGATGCGCTTGCCCGTTTCACCCGACATCGTCGACAGCTTGCGCACTTCGTCGGCGACCACCGCGAAGCCCCGGCCGGCGTCGCCAGCGCGAGCCGCTTCGATCGCCGCGTTCAATGCGAGCAGATTGGTCTGGTCGGCGATGCTCGCCACCTCGGCAGCCATCACGGTCAGTTCGGTCGTGAAGCCGACGAGATGCCGGATGCGCTCGAGCATCTGGGACTTCTCGCCCAGCGCCGCTTCGAGAGAATTCGTGACCGCCGTGAGCCGCGCCTCGCTGTCGCGGATGAGGGCCGCGACGTGTTCGGTCGACGCCTGGCCACCGCCCGCGGCGGAGGCGTCCAGCCGCGCGACGATGTCGGCGAAAGCCTGCGTCAACGCGGTGATGGCGTGCTCCGTCTGCACGCGCGCACTCTCGATCTGGCGAGCCCAGACCGGGATCGCATCGCCGGTCAGCGCGGCGTAGCCGTCGACATGCGCGGCGAGCGGGCGCACGGCCTCCGCGCGCGCCGCTTCCACATCGCGTTCGAATCGAAGCTCCCGGTAGTCCGCACTGCGGGAGGTGCGTGCGGCCAGCGCCAGGCCGAGACAGCCCAGCGGCACGGCAAGCATCATCGACGACGGCGAGAAGGCGCCGATGCCTGCGACGGCGAAGGCAGCGACGCCCGCGTACAGGACGCAGAGCGCGACGGGTGAGCGCAACAGTTTGGAGTCGTACAAGCCCGATTCCTCGATCAGCGATTGAACGAACCCTCGACGCGCGCGCCGACGCGAGAGCCGCGCGGCACGGCCTGTCGAG
>JBFWSI010000002.1:0-30446 GCA_050248455.1 Gammaproteobacteria bacterium
GGCGGGGAAGGACGGCCGCGGGGCTTTCCCGGGCCGGAAAACCTGCAGAAGCTCCGAACAAGTCCAACCAGGGCTGTTCGGAGCGGACCACCCCTGGCCCGCGGAAACGCCGCTTTTGCAGAGTTTTCCTGTAAAAATGGCGGCGCCCGCGGCGGGCGAAGCGGCCGCGGGCCGGGTACACGCGGTATCATGCCGAGTCCCTGTGAGCAGCGAGAGACAGACATGAGCCTCGGCGTTTCCGACACCGCCACCCACACCCACGTCAGCAGCGGCAAGCTCGAGATTTCCAATCCCGTCTACCGGCTCGTCACCCAGGAAATCCTGCCCGATCTCCACATCGACCCGTCGATGTTCTGGTCGGAGCTCGAGACGCTGATCACCGAGCTTGCGCCGAAGAACAACATCCTGCTGCTGAAGCGCTACAAGCTGCAGGCCGGGATCGACACCTGGCACCAGTCCCGCTGCGACGCCCCGCACGATCCCGTGCAGTACAAGAAGTTCCTGCAAAAAATCGGCTACCTGCTGCCCGAGGGCCCGGACTTCGAGATCTCGCCGATCCAGGTCGATGATGAAATCGCGCGGATCGCCGGCCCCCAGCTCGTCGTGCCGGTCAAGAACGCGCGCTACGCGCTGAACGCGACCAATGCGCGCTGGGGCTCGCTGTACGACGCGCTCTACGGCTCGGACGTCATCGACGAGGCCGACGGCGCGACGCGCGCCGGCCCCTACAACCCCGTGCGCGGGGCGAAGGTCATCGCCTACGGTCGTGCGCTGCTCGATCAGGCCGCGCCGCTCGCCGCCGGCTCGCATGCGGAGGCGACCGCCTATCGCGTCGTCGACGGCCGGCTGGCCGTGACGCTGAGGAACGGCGAGACGGCCGGCCTCGCCGAGCCGGCGCGTTTCGCCGGCTACAACGGTCCGACCGACGGACCCATCGAAGTGCTGCTGAAGAACAACGGTCTGCACATCGTGCTGCAGATCGATCCCGCGCACCCGGTCGGCAAGGACGATCTCGCGCACGTGAAGGACATCGTGCTCGAGTCCGCGGTGACCGTGATCCAGGACTGCGAGGACTCCGTCGCGGCCGCCGACGGCGCCGACAAGGCGGAGGTCTACCGCAACTGGCTGGGCCTGATGAAGGGCACGCTGACCGACACCTTCGTCAAGAACGGCAAGGAGATGACGCGCACGATGGCGCCCGATCGCGAGTTCCTCGATCCCCAGGGCAGGCCGCTGACGCTGCACGGCCGCGCGCTGCTGCTGGTGCGCAACGTCGGCCACCTGATGACGAACGAGGCGGTGCTGTACAAGGGCGAGGAAGTGCCCGAAGGCATCATCGACGCCGCAATCACGGGCCTGATCGCGCTGTACGACCTGCGCGGTGCGAACACGCTGCGCAATTCGCGCACGGGCTCGATGTACATCGTGAAGCCGAAGATGCACGGGCCGGAGGAAGTCGCCTTCGCCTGCGAGCTCTTCGATCGCGTCGAGGACATGCTCGGTCTCGCCCGCAACACGCTCAAGATCGGCATCATGGACGAGGAGCGCCGCACCACGGTCAACCTCAAGGAATGCATCCGCGTCGCCCGCGAGCGCATCATCTTCATCAACACCGGCTTCCTCGATCGCACCGGCGACGAGATCCACACCTCGATGGAAGCGGGCGTGATGGTGCGCAAGGAGGCGATGAAGCAGGAGAAGTGGATCAAGGCCTACGAGAACTGGAACGTCGACATCGGCCTCGCCTGCGGCCTGCAGGGCAAGGCGCAGATCGGCAAGGGCATGTGGGCGAAGCCCGACCTGATGAAGGAGATGGTCGAGACCAAGGCCGCGCACCTGAAGGCCGGCGCGAGCACGGCCTGGGTGCCGTCGCCGACGGCGGCGACGCTGCACGCGATGCACTACCACCAGATCAACGTATGGGAAGTGCAGAACGAGCTGAAGAAGCGCCCGCGCGCGAGCCTCGACGACATCCTCACCATCCCGCTGCTCGGCGACACGCCGCTGACGCGCGAGCAGGTGCAGGCCGAGCTCGACAACAACTGCCAGGGCATCCTCGGCTACGTGGTGCGCTGGATCGATCTCGGCATCGGCTGCTCGAAGGTGCCCGACATCCACGACGTCGGCCTGATGGAGGACCGCGCGACCCTGCGCATCTCGAGCCAGCACATCGCGAACTGGCTGCGCCACGACTTCGTGCGCCGCCGCCACGTGCTCGAGACCTTCAAGCGCATGGCCGTCGTCGTCGATCGCCAGAACGCGAACGAGCCCGGCTACAAGCCGATGGCGCCGAACTTCGACGAGTCCGTCGCCTTCCAGGCCGCCTGCGAGCTCGTCTTCGGCGGCGTCCACCAGCCGAACGGCTACACCGAGCCCGTCCTCCATCGCCGTCGCCGCGAGCTGAAGGACGCGGCGCGGCAGGCGGGGGCGCTTTGAAGGCCGGTTCGTCGCCCGGGTGTAGCGCGCAGCGCGCAACGCGGGAGCGGACGTGTCGTCCGAAGATCCCGGGTTTCGCTACGCTGCACCCGGGCTACGAAGAGAGGCTACGAACGGTGTTTTCGTAGGAGCGGCCGCTCCGTATCGCGTCAACGCCCCTTCCAGCGCGGCGGCCGTTTCTCCGCGAAGGCCGACGCGCCTTCGAGGCGATCGCTGGAATTCAGCCAGGCCTTGAACGCAGGATAATCGCGCTGGTGCTTCATCGCGGCTTCGAGGCTCGGTTCGTCGAGGCCGCGCATCACGGTCTGCTTCGAGGCGCGCAGCGCCAGCGGCGCACAGCGCAATAGGCGGTGGCACCAATCCTCGACGGCCGCGTCCAGGGCTTCCGGCGCGACGAGGGCGGTGACGAAACCCAGGCGGTAGGCTTCGTCGGCGCCGACGATGTCGCCGCTCAGGATCAGCCCCATCGCCTGCTTCAAGCCGATCTGGCGCGCGAGCCGATGCATGCCGCCGCCGAGCGCGACCGCGCCGACCAGCGGCTCGGGCAGGCCGAAGCGCGAGCGCGTCGTCGCGATGATCAGATCGCAGGCCAGCGCGAGCTCGAAGCCGCCGCCGACCGCGACGCCGTCGACCGCGGCGATCAGCGGCTTGTCGAGATCGAAGCGCTCGATGAGACCCGCATAACCGTCGCGCGGATAGACGTGCGGCCGGCCGGCCCTGGCAATCGACTTCAGATCGCTGCCGGCCGAGAAGGCGCGCTCGCCGGCCCCGGCCAGCACGCAGAGGTACTGCGTATCGTCGGCCGCGAAGGCGTCGAATGCGGCCTGCAGCTCGTCGTGCATCTGCTGGTCGATCGCGTTCAATACCTCCGGCCGGTTCAGCGTGATGCGGGTGAGGTGATCGGCGGTGGTGACGGTGATCATGCCGTAGCTCATCGAAGCGGCTCCTGTTCGGGACCGCGCTAGCTTACGCAAGGACGCCGTGTGCCGCATGGTGCCGCGCGACGCGTTGACAAGGGCCGGGCCGATCGCCGAACGTCGGGATCGGAGCCGCCGCCGCGCGCTGCGTGCTGCCGCACTTTCCCGACGCGCTCCGCTGAGCGGAACGCCGATTCCAAGCAGGAGATGAAGATGCGCGAGCACTTGAAGTTCTACATCGGCGGCCGCTGGGTGAACCCGGCCGAGCCGAAAGCCCTGGACGTCATCGATCCGGCGAGCGGCAAGCCCAACGGGCGCATCCACGTCGGCGGGCCGGCGGACGTCGACGCGGCCGTGCAGGCCGCGCGCGCCGCGTTTCCGAGCTGGTCGACGACGAGCCGCGAGACCCGCGTTGCCGCGCTCGAACGCATCGCCGAGGAATTCGAACGCCGGCTCGACGACATGGGCATCGCGATCCGCGAGGAAATGGGCGCGCCGCAGTGGCTCGCGCGCGATACGCAGGCCGCGCTGGGGCCGCGTCACTTCCGCTCCGCGGCGAACATCCTGAAGACCTATCCCTTCGAGGAGCTGAAAGGCACGCACGCCGTGCTGAAGGAGCCGATCGGCGTCTGCGGCTTCATCACGCCGTGGAACTGGCCCGTCCACCAGATGTGCGCAAAGACCGCGCCGGCGCTCGCGGTAGGCTGCACGGTGGTGCTGAAGCCGTCCGAGATCGCGCCGTTCTCGGCGCAGATCCTCGCCGAGATCATCGACGCCTGCGGGCTGCCGCCCGGGGTGTTCAACATGATCTTCGGCGAAGGCCCCGTCGTCGGCAGCGCGATGGCGATCCATCCCGGCATCGACATGATCTCGATCACGGGCTCGACGCGCGCCGGCATCGAAGTCGCGCGCAATGCGGCGGCGACGGTCAAGCGCGTGCACCAGGAGCTCGGCGGCAAGAGCCCGAACATCGTGCTCGACGACGCCGATCTGAAGGCCGCGGTCACCGGCGGCGTCAACAGCGTGATGATGAACTCGGGCCAGTCCTGCCGCGCGCCGACGCGCATGCTGGTGCCGAACGGGCGCATGGACGAGGTCTGCGCGATTGCGAAGGAAGTCGCCGAGAGCTGGACACCCGGCGATCCCGCAAGCGGCAGCCGCATGGGGCCCGTGATCTCCGAGGCGGCCTGGCACAAGGTCCAGCGCCTCATCAAGTCCGGGATCGAGGCCGGTGCGACGCTCGTGACGGGCGGCCCCGGCAAGCCGGACGGCCTCGCCGACGGTTACTACTGCAAGCCGACCGTGTTCCGCGACGTGAAGAACGACATGGAGGTCGCGCGCGAGGAAATCTTCGGCCCGGTGCTGTGCATCCTCGGCTACGACAGCGAGGACGAGGCCGTCGCGATCGCGAACGACACCGAGTACGGCCTCGGCGGCTACGTGCAGAGCACGAACCTCGAGCATGCGCGCAAAATCGCCGCGCGCATCCGCGCCGGCTACATCAGCCTGAACAACGCCGGCCTCGACTTGAGCGTGCCCTTCGGCGGCTACAAGCACTCCGGCAACGGCCGCGAGTTCGGCGAGCACGCGTTCGGCGAGTTCTTGGAGCTTAAATCCGTGCTCGGCTACGCGCCGGAGAGCTGATTCAGCAGGCGCTCGGTCGCGGCGTCGGCGGGAAAGAGGAACTCGATCCTGAGCTCGTCCGCCGTCACGTCCTGCGGCGTGCCGAAGGTCGCGATCACGGTGAACAGCGAGGCGTGCAGCCCGTTCAACGCGAGATCGACGGTGAGGATCGGCAGGAGCGGCGCATGCGGATCGATCGCCGCCTGGGCCGCGTCGACGTGCGGACGCAGCGCGTCGAGCACCGGCAGCATCGCCGCGCCGCCCGGCGTGTGCGCCTCGCGCAGCGCGCGCTGCCACAGCAGCGGTCCGCAGGCCGGCCAGTTCGTCACCAGCGGCCGCAGGCCGCGCGGGTGGAACATCAGCCGCAGCAGGTTGCAGCCGCCGATCGGCGTCCACGGATCCTCGCCGAGCAGGCCGATGAAGCGCGCAAAGGGCGTGTTCATGCGCACGATGTCCCAGGCGCGGTCGAGCGCCAGCGCCGGGAACGGCGCGTGCTTGCCGAGCATCAGATCGACGGCCCCCAGCACGTGCTCCATGCGCGGATCCTCCAGCGCGCGCGCATGGAACATCGGTGCGAAGCCCGCCGCGACCAGCCAGTCGTTGCGCTCGCGCAGCGGGATTTCCAGGGCTTCGCAGAGCTGGAGAATCATCGCGCGACTCGGTTTCGCGCGCCCGGATTCGAGAAAGCTGAGATGTCGCTGCGAGACCGCGGCGTCCACCGCGAGCTCGAGCTGCGACAGCCGGCGTCGCCGACGGCCGGCCTTGAGCAGGGTGGCGAAGGGCGTGTAGTCGCCGAACAGGGGAACGGGCGGGTTCGTCACGTCGGCATCCGCGTCGGGGTGTGGGGGAGCGTGGCGCCCGGCTCGCGCGGACGCAATGACTTTCGAGGTAATCGTTTCCGCTGCGCGAGCGTGCGTTCGTTAGCGCGCGGACCGGCGTCCAGACAACTGAGCGCAGAATGTCGGGGGCACGGACATGCGCTGTCGAACGGGCAGTGGAGTGCATTTGCGCTCGGCTGTTTGGCTCGCCGTGCCGATCACCGCAGCATCGCCTTCAGGATCAGCTCGGCCATCCAGCCGAACGGCGGATGGAGCAGATTCGCCAGGTTGCGGCGGCGCTGGACCAGCACGCCCTTGGCGTGGCTGAGCGCCCGGAAACCTTCGATGCCGTGGTAGGCGCCGATGCCGCTCGCACCGACGCCGCCGAAGGGCAGATCGTCCTGCGCGTAGTGCATCAGCGTGTTGTTGATGGTGACGTTGCCGGACGTGGTCCGGCGCAGGAGCTCGTCGCGCGCGTGGCCCGGCGGGCCGAAGTAGTAGAGCGCGAGCGGGCGCGGACGCGCGTTGATGTAGCCGATCGCCTCGTTCACATCGGCACAACTGCGCAGCGGCAGCAGCGGGCCGAAGATCTCCTCCTGCATGATCTGCATGTCGTCGGTGACGCCGAGGACGAGGGTGGGCGCCAGGGTATGGGCACGAGTACCGGCCTCCTGCGGGCGGTGGCCTGCTTCGACGGTCCGCGCGCCCTTTGCGCGCGCGTCCTCGAGCAGCGCGAGCAGGCGCCGGTAGTGGCGCTCGCCGACGATCGAGGTGTAGTCGTCGCCGGCGGGCCCGGCGGGATAGAGCCGCTTGACCGCGGCGTCGAAGGCGGCGACGAACGGCTCGACGTCGCTGTCATGCAGCAGCACGTAGTCGGGCGCCACGCAGGTCTGGCCGGCGTTGGCCAGCTTGCCGTAGGCGATGCCGGCGGCGGACGCGGTGGCATGACCGCGCTCGATGACGACGGGCGACTTGCCGCCCAGCTCCAGGGTCACCGGCACGAGCTTGTCGGCCGCCGCTTTCATCACCTCGCGGCCGACGGCCGTGCTGCCCGTGAAGACGAGGTGATCGAAGGGCAGCGCGGCGAACGCGGCCCCGACGCTCGCATCGCCCTGGACCACCGCCACCTGCGCGGGGGAGAACAGCTCGCTCAGCATTCCCTCCAGCAGCGCGCTCGCAGCCGGCGTCAGCTCGGAGGGCTTGATCATCACGCGGTTGCCGGCCGCGAGCGCGGTCGCCAGCGGCATCAGCGCCAGCGCCAGCGGATAGTTCCACGGCGCCATGATGCCGACCACCCCCAGCGGCTGGTAGACGACATAGCCGTGCGCCGGCTGGAAGTGCAGCGCGACGTGCCGCCGGCTCGGGCGCATCCAGCGGCGCAGACGGCGCGCGAGGTAGTCGATGCCGTGCACGACCGTCATCAGCTCCATGATTGCCGTCTCGTGCGTCGAGCGATGGCCGAAGTCGGCGTTCACGGCGGCTTCGATGTCGCGCTTGCGGGCGAGGATCGCGCGCTTGAGCCGCGCCAGATCGGCGCGCCGCCTTTCGAGCGGAGACGGGCCTTCGTCGAGAAAGGCCTGGCGCTGGCGCTGCAGGCATTCGGCCAGCGAGGAAGCCGTGGCGATCGGAGCGTTCATGGTCGCGACCTCCGGCGATGCCGTCGATGGGGCAATGGAAACACGAGGCGGCTCGGGTCGCCACGTTGCGTCGCGCCGTCACCCGCGGTTTTCGTAGCCCGGGCGGAGCGCGTAGCGCGCAACCCGGGATTCGGGGCATCGGTGCGTTGAAGATCCCGGGTTCCGCTCCGCTGCATCCGGGCTACAAAAGCAAGACGGCTCGACGCAATGCGCTCAGTCGATCACCCGCTTCGCCGTGCCGAACAGCAGCCACACGACGGCGCCGAAGAGATTGATGCCGGCGGCGAGCATGAAGGCGGTGGTGTAGCTGCCGCTGAGGTCGACGAGCCAGCCCGTGATCGCGATGCCGACGATGCCGGGCACGGTGCCGGCGGTGTTGGTGATGCCCATCAGCACGTCGGCGTGGCGTGGCGCGATCTCGAGGTGGTTCGGCAGGAAGCCCGACCACGACAGGGCGAGCAGGCCCAGCGCGCCGCACATCAGGCCCAGCGCCATGCCTGGAGTCGCGACGTCGCGCGCTGCGAACATGCAGGCCGCGGAGCCGACGAGGGCGGCGATCTGCATGCCCTTGCGCACGCGCGTCAGATCGACGCCGCCGCGCACGAGCCGATCGGCGAAGCTGCCGCCGAGAATGCCGCACACGAGCATCGCGAGCCACGGGCCCGCGGAGTAGATGCCCGCGGTCGCGATGCTGATGTCGAGCTGCGAGCGGAAGTAGCTCGGCAGCCACGCGAGCAGCATGTAGAACACCCAGTTGCTGCAGAAATGATTGATGATCAGCGCCCATACGGCGCTGGAGCGCAGGATCTGCCGCCACGGCACCGGCGGCTTGTCGGCGCGCGCGTCGGTGGTCGCCTGGAGCAGCGCGAGCTCTTCGCGCGAGATCCGCGGATGCGCGGCCGGCGTGTCGTACGCGGCACGGAACCACACCAGCGTCCACAGCACGCCGAGGCTGCCGAAGAGATAGAACACCATCGGCCAGCCGTGCGCGCCGACGATCCAGCCCGTCGTCAGCACCGCGAACATGGTGCCGAGCGGAATGCCGCCGATCAGCAGCGCCACCGCGCGCGAACGCTCGCCGACGGGCACCCAGCGCCCGTAGAGGCTGTAGACGGCCGGGAACATCGCCGCTTCGCCGAGCCCCATCAGGATGCGTGCGAGGATCAGCGCGGTGAAGGACAGGCCCGCCGCGGGCGGCGTCAGCATCGTCCACAGCGACCACCAGAACACCGCGAGCCCCAGGATGGTCTTGCCGCCGTAGCGGTTCGCGAGCCAGCCGCTCGGCGCCATGAACAGCATGTAGCCGACGAAGAAGGACGACAGCACATAGCCCTTCTGCGTCTCGGTCCACGCGTACTGCTCCTGCATCGCGATGACGGCGACGGAGATGTTGACGCGATCGATGTAGCAGATGAACGCCGCGAGCACGGACAGTGCGACGAGCTTGTAGCGTTCGGGCCAGCGCCGGGCGCTGGCCACCGCGAGATGGCCGCCTGCTTCGGTAGACATTGCACTCCCCTGTTCGACAGGCCGTCGAGGGTGCTCGGCCAGCCCCGTACGCCGGTGGTCCGGCAATTGTTCTTTGGTGTCTCGCAGGCGATTATGCGCTCCCGATTCGAATTTCGGACAGCCTTGCGTCCGTGAAAGCCACCCGTGCTCGTTGAAACCGTATTGCCGCTCGGCAAGGCCGATTCCGGCCTGAAAGTCGCCGACGGCGCCATCGACATCCGTGCCGTAGGCGCGGACGCCGCGCTGGTCGAGAGCCTCGGCTACGACGGCCTCGCCGTGCGCGACAACAAGGACGATCCCTATGTCGTCTCGACGCTCGCGCTCGCTGCGACCCGGCGCGTGAGCATGGCCACCTCGGTCGCGATCGCGTTCCCGCGCAGCCCGACCGTCACCGCGATGACCGCCTGGAGCCTCGCGCGCCTGTCGGGCGGGCGTTTCATCCTCGGCCTCGGCAGCCAGGTGAAGGGCCACATCGAACGCCGCTTCGGCATGCAGTGGCATGCGCCGGGACCGTGGATGCGCGATTACGTGCTCGCCATCCGCGCGCTGTGGGAAGGATGGCAGCACGAGCGCCCGGTGGCGCACCGCAGCGCCCACTACGAGATCACGCTCAACGTGCCGGTATTCACGCCGGCGCCCCTGGACTGCGCGCCGCCGCCGATCCATCTCGCCGGCGTCAACCCGTACATGTGCCAGGTCGCGGGCGAGGTTGCCGACACCCTGCGCACGCATCCCGTCTGCACCGCGAGCTACATCGAGCAGGTGATGAAGCCGGCCGTGCGCCGCGGCGCGGAGAAAGCCGGTCGCGAGCCGGCGACGATAGGGATCGGTGTGGCGCCACGGGTCGCGACGGCCGCCGACGAGGAAAGCCTGCAAGCGAAAATTCGCGACATCCGCGGCCGCATCGCCTTCTACGGCTCGACGCCGGCCTATGCCGCGTGCTTCGCGCATCACGGGCTCGATGCGCTCGCGAAGGAGCTGAACCGCCTGTCGCGCGAGCAGCGCTGGCAGGACATGGCGGCGCTGGTCGACGACGAAGTGCTCGAGCGCTACGCCGTCGTCGGCCTCCATCGCGACATCGTGTCGAAATTGCGCGCACGCTACGCGAGCGTCGCGACGCTGATCGAGTTCAGCATCCCGGTGCGCGACGACGCCGATGCGGCGCGCCTGGCCGAGATGGTGAGCGCGCTGCGCGCGCCGTAGCACGATCTTCGTAGCCCGGGTGGAGCGCGCAGCGCGTAACCCGGGATCGGGCGTGCGAGATGGCGAAGATCCCGGGTTCCGCTACGCTGCACCCGGGCTACGAGAAGCGACGAATGAATGAGCACGGCCTACGCCGATCACCGACAACCACGACGACGGAGGAGCTCACGATGGATGCGAAGGTTCACAAGAAGCACAGCACGAAACCCGCCAAGCTGCCCTACGGTTATTCGCTGCCGCAGCTGTCGCCGCTGTTCATGCAGCCGCCCTACGACTACCGCGATGCGTGGTCGATGGTGATTTCCTTCCGCAGCGATCCGCGCGCGATCGCGCCCTATCTGCCGAAGCCGCTGGTCGGCGATCCGCAGGGCACGATGTTCGTCACCACCAGCCGTTTCTTCGCGTCCGGCTTCGGTCACTACAACGAGGTGCTCGTCGGCGCCTTTGCGAAATACCGCGGCCGGCCCGTGAACCACTGCCTCTACTTGCTGCTCGACAACGACATCGCGATTGCCGCCGGCCGCGAGATCTGGGGCTTCCCGAAGAAATTCGGCCGCGTGGCGCTGACCGAGCGCGACGGCGTGGTGAGCGGCGAAGTCGAACGCGGCGGGCTGCCGCTGATCCGCGCGGCAATGGAGATCGGCCCGCAGGGCTCGGCGAGCGAGATCGGCGGCAGCGCCGAGTACACGTGCCTGAAGCTCGTGCCGTCGATCCGCGAAGGCGCGGCGCCCGAGGTGATGCAGCTGACCTCGACGACGCTGAGCAACGTCACGATCAAGAAAGTGTACAAGGGCCGCGCGACGCTGCAGTTCCTGCCCTCGCCGGTCGATCGCTTCAGCGAAATCCCGGTGCGCGAAGTGCTCGGCGGCGTCTACTACAACGCGGACTTCACGCTGGGTCACGGCGAGGTGCTGCACGACTATCTAAGTTAGCCGAGTGCGAATCCGCTACTCGATGTCGTAGGTTGGGCTTCCTGCGTCAGCCCAACCTGCGCACCAGGTACTGGGCGGGCGCGGGGGTGTCACGATCCCGGAGACCTGAGCGGGCCGCCGTGCCCGAGGTCCGAGCCAGACCCCACTGCCCGCGTTACACTGCGCGCAGCCGGTTCGCAGGCCCGTTCCCGATGCCACCCCTCCTCACTACCGTCGTCCTGCTCAGCCTGAGCAATGTGTTCATGACCTTTGCGTGGTACGGGCATCTGAAGAACCTGGCGAGCAAGCCGTGGCTGGTCGCGGCCCTGGTGAGCTGGGGGATCGCGCTCTTCGAATACCTGCTGCAGGTGCCGGCGAACCGCATCGGGCACACGGTGATGTCGGTCGGCCAGCTCAAGATCCTGCAGGAAATCATCACGCTCGGCGTGTTCGTCCCGTTCTCGGTGCTGTACCTGAAGGAGCGGCCGACGCTCGATTACCTGTGGGCGGGCCTGTGCCTGCTCGGCGCGGTCTATTTCATGTTCCGCGGCAAGTTCGCCGCGATCTGAGCCCGGAGGACCGACCATGCCCCGACTGCTCGAGAGCCCCACCGTGATCGCCGCCGCCGGCAACAAGCCCAAGCGCATCGAGGAATACGTCGGACGCGTCAACAGCGGCCATGCCGCGCTGAGCGTCGCGCGCATGCGCTCGCCGCAGGGCTGGGTGGAACCCGGCCAGACGCCGGAGTTCGAAGAATGCACGGTGGTCCTGTCCGGCTGCCTGCGCGTCGAATACCGCGACGGCGTGCTCGAGGTCGCCGCAGGCCAGGCCGTCGTCACGGCCCCCGGCGAATGGGTACGCTACAGCACGCCGCACGGCGACACCGAGTACATCGCCGTGTGCCTGCCGGCCTTTGCGCCGGACACCGTCCATCGAGATCACGACGAAGGAGCCTGACATGAACGCTGCCCCCCGCGCCGCCGCGGTACCGACCGTCCAGGTCGACAACGACACGGTGAAGGTCACCGAATGGCGCTTCGCGCCGGACGCCGAGACCGGCTGGCACCGTCACGAATACGACTACGTGGTCGTGCCCGTCACCGACGGCCGGCTGCGCCTCGAGACGCCGAGCGGCGAGATCGTGGCCGAGCTGAAGCTCGGCCAGTCCTATTCGCGCCCCGTCGGCGTCGAGCACAACGTCATCAATGCGAGCGGGCACGAGCTCGTGTTCGTCGAGGTCGAAGTCAAGCGCTGAGGGCGCCGCGCATGCACGTGCATCGACTGCCGGACTGGCAGCACACCCACAGCTTCGGGCAGCAGGCGCGCCGGCCCGGCGAATCGCGCACGCTCGTCGTCATCGTGCTGAACCTGCTGACGATGGTCGGCGAGATCGCCGCCGGTCTCGCCTTCGGCTCGATGGCGCTGCTCGCCGACGGCCTGCACATGGGCTCGCACACGGCGGCGCTGTCGCTGTCCTTCGCGGCCTATGTGCTCGCGCGGCGCTACGCCGGCCATCCGCGCTTCAGCTTCGGCACCGGCAAGCTGAACGCGCTGGCCGGCTTCGTCGGCGCCCTCCTGCTCGGCTTCTTCGCGCTGGCGATGCTCGGCGGCAGCGTCGAGCGCATGCTCGATCCCGTGGCGATCGACTTCGACGCGGCGCTGCTCGTCGCCGTCATCGGCCTCGCCGTCAACGCCGCCTCGACCTTCATCCTCGGCGGCGGCTTCTCCGGTGCGCCCGCCGCGCATCATCATGCGCACGGCGGGCACGCTCACGGGCACGAGGACCATGGCTCCGGTCCTCATCACCACGAGCACGATCCGCTGCACGCGCACAGCGAGGACCACGCGCTGCGCTCGGCCTATCTGCACGTGCTCGCCGACGCGCTGACCTCGGTGCTCGCGATCGCGGCGCTGCTCGCCGGCAAGTTCGCGGGCATCACCTGGCTCGATCCCCTGATGGGCATGCTCGGCGCGGCGCTGGTCGTGCGCTGGGCCTGGGGGCTGTCACGCTCGACCGTCGCGGTGCTGCTCGACCAGCAGGCGGAAGCGGAGGTCATCGCACGCGTGAGGCAGGCGATCGAGGGCATCGGCGACAGTCTCGTGTCCGATCTGCACGTCTGGTCCATCGGGCCCGGCATCCACGCCGCGATCGTCTCGCTGGTGACGCACGAGCCGCAGCCGCTGGCGGTCTACAAGGCCGCGATCCCCGGCGACTTGCGCGTCGTGCACCTGACGGTCGAAGTCGAGGTCTGTCCAGGCGAGGAGGCCGCGTCGCCGCGGCATGCGCATGGTTGAACGGAGGCACAGGCTGGCGCTGCTGTGCGCCGCGTGGAGCATCGCCACGGCCGCGTCGGCCGCCGCTCCGTCGCCGGCGGAGCCCTATCGCCCCGCGTATCACACCTGCGCGGCCTATTTCTTCCTCGCCGCGCGCGGCCACGAGGCGAAGCGTTACGACGCGCTCTACAGCGCGGGCGAGTTCGCGCTGAACCAGTCCATCCTCGAGCACGGGCGCGAGGAAGCGGAGCAGCGCATGGGCAGCGAGTCGGGCGTGATGATGATCGAGATCGAGCGCGACTGGCGGCTCGTCGATCGGCTCGATCGCAAGTACGGCGGCGCCTGCGAGGCGCTGCTGCGCGACGCCCATTTCGAGGCGCCCTGAGCCGAATCGTGCTGGTGAGGAGCGCCGCCTCGCACTCCGCTTCATTCGTCCGTCACACACCTCTGCGATCGTATTGCGCGTGGCGAATGCCGCGCGACGACGGTTCCTCGACGAGCGACTCGCGTCGCGCCTTCCACGCCGGACGATCGCTGTGTTCGATATGCGACGTGTTCTTGAACGCACGTGCAAGGCGCATCAGGCAAGTGACGGTTTTCGAGCGTCTCGTTGCGCGCGAAGCAGCGAGCCTGTCTGTGGCACGAATGCCGAACTCCTGTGTGGCGAACAAACGTCTTTGCGATCGCGATCGAGTGGGCTAAGGTCCGGGCTCATCGGCTGTCGGAGGGAAGGATACGAGCGCTGCATTCGTTATCGACGAAGACGTCAGTCGCTGACTGGCAATCCCGGGCGGAACACAACGGAGGACATCCGATGTCGACGTACAGATTGATAGCCGCGAGACGCGCCCCGGTAAGCAAGGATTACAAGGCGTATCACGGACGAAACCTGCGCGAGATCCCGCAGATCTCGCGCCTGAGCAAGGAGCTCATCGAAGAAATCGAAGTCGTGTCGCAGGTGTTCCCCGTCAAGGTGAACAACTACGTGCTCGATCACCTGATCCATTGGGACGAGGCGCCCGACGATCCGATGTTCCGCGTCGTCTTCCCGCGCCGCGAGATGCTGAGCGCCACGGATTACGACACGGTGGCCGCGGCCCTCGCGCGCGATGCGGACGCGGGCGAAATGCGCCGGATCGCCGACGACATCCGCGCCCGCCTGAACCCGCCTCCCGGCGGGCAGCGCGAATTCAACGTGCCGGCGCTCGACGAGGCACCCCTGCCCGGCATGCAGCACAAGTATCGCGAGACGGTGCTGTTCTTTCCGAGCCAGGGCCAGACCTGCCACGCCTACTGCACCTTCTGCTTCCGCTGGGCGCAATTCGTCGGACCGAGCATGAGCCGCTTCGCGACGCGCGAGACCGGCCAGCTGGTCGCATGGCTGCGCGCGCATCCGGAGGTCAGCGACGTGCTCTACACCGGCGGCGATCCGCTGGTGATGTCGGCACGCAATCTCGCGACCTACCTGCTGCCGGTCGTCGAGGCCGGGCTGCCGCACGTGCAGCGCATCCGCATCGGCACCAAGGCGCTGGGCTTCTGGCCCTACCGCTTCGTTTCCGATCCCGATGCGCCGGAGTTGCTGGCACTGTTCCGGCGCATCGTGCGCGGCGGGCACCACCTGGCGCTGATGGCGCATTTCAATCATCCGCGTGAGCTCGAGACCGACGTCGTGCAGGAAGCGCTCGCGCATCTGCGCGAAACGGGCATCGAGATCCGCACGCAGTCGCCGCTGCTGCGCGGAATCAACGACGATGCCGCGGTCTGGGCCGATCTGTGGCGCGCACAGGTCAACCACGGCTGCGTGCCGTACTACATGTTCCTCGCCCGCGATACCGGCGCGCAACCCTGCTTTGCGGTGCCGCTGGTCGAGGCGGCGACGATCTATCGCGATGCCTATCGCCAGGTCAGCGGCCTGTCGCGCACGGTGCGCGGCCCCAGCATGTCGACGGCGCCGGGCAAGGTCGAGATCGTCGGCGTGTCGACGATCAACGGCGAACGCGTGATCGCGCTGCGCTTCCTGCAGGCGCGCACGCCGGAATGGGTGATGCAACCTTTCTTCGCGCGCTACGACGCGGAGGCCACCTGGCTCGACGAGCTGAAACCCGCCTTCGGCGCCCCGCACTTCTTCTTCGAACACGCCGAGCCGCTGCGGCGGCGGGCGGTGTAATTCACAATCTAGCCACGGAGGACACGGAGAGCACGGAGGAATACAGGATAGAGCCTTCGTAGCCCGAATGAGCGCAGCGAATCCGGGATCGAGCGCCAAATTCCCGCGCTGGCGCCCGATGATGTGCCGAACCCCGGATTCGCGTTGCGCATCCGGGCTACGAGAATCGCGCATCTGGATGTCGTCATTTCCCCGCAGGCACAGATCGTAGGTTCGGCTGACAAAGTAAGCCCAACGTGCGTAGCACCCACGCGCGGGCAGCGTTGGGCTTCCTGCGTCAGCCCAGCCTACGATCCTCTTTAGATTTTTCTTCTCCGTGCTCTCCGTGTCCTCCGTGGCTATATAGCGAAGCGTAAATACACTCCACTGGCGGTTCGATAGCGTATCCCGTGTAGGAACCTCCACGTCATGCCCGCAAGCGGGCATCCACGCACGCCCCCGGCGTCCAGCGCGGAAAAAGAAGAATTGCCCGACGGAGAGCTCCTCGTCAGGCGTGGATGCCCGCTGGCGCGGGAATGACGGTAATCAACGCGCAGTGGAGCGTATTCACGCTCAGCTATATAGATTCATGCGGCGCACGCGATTCACTGGTAACGCCGGCCGCGATACTCGATCCAGCCGGCAACGTGTTCGCCGCGCGGGTCGTGGTGGGTCCAGTGGATGACGCCGCCGCGTGCGTTCCATTCGTATGCGCCGTTGAAGGCGACGCGCGCGCCCGGGTTCAGGTCCGGGATGCGCGGCGCGAGATCGATGTTGTGCGCGACGAGGACGGTGTGGCCCGAAGGGCCTTCGAGGAGGAAGCGCTGATGGCGGGAGCCGTCGTCGTCATCGGGGAGGATTTTCCTGACCACGCCGACGCTCTCGATCTGGACTGCGCTGCGACGGGCGAGGAAGGCGGTGAGCAGCGGATCGTCCGCATGCGGCCGCACGTTCGCAGCCGCGGGTCGCGACGGCGCCGGTTCGACGCGCTGCTCGTGCGCACCCCACCAGGCGAGGACGGCGGCGACGCAGACGACGGCGATGCGGCGGATCAGGGGCGATTGGCGTTCGCGCATGGGGGCGATGGACGGGACGCGATGCGCGCCCCGCGCCGCGCGTGCCCGCCGCGGCGGGCACGCGTCGCAGACGACGGCTTTACGCCGCCGCCATCTGGCGGAGCATGTACTGCAGCACGCCGCCATGCTTGTAGTAGCTCCATTCCATCGGCGTGTTGATGCGCACGCGGGCCTTGAACGTGACGATCGTGCCGTCGGCCTTGCGCGCGTCGACCGTCACCTCGCTCGCGCCTTCGGTCAGGCCGTCGAAGTCGTATATCTCGGTGCCGTCCAGGCCGAGGCTCGCCGCATTCTGGCCGTCGACGAAGTTCAGCGGCAGCACGCCCATGCCGACGAGGTTCGCGCGGTGGATGCGCTCGAAGCTCTCCGAGATGACGGCCTTCACGCCGAGCAGGAAGGTGCCCTTCGCCGCCCAGTCGCGTGAAGAGCCCGTGCCGTACTCCTTGCCTGCGAGGACCACGAGCGGCACGTTCTTCGCGGCGTACTTCATCGCCACGTCGTAGATGGGCTCGACCGCGCCGTCGGTGCCGTCGCCGAGGTAGCGGCTCACGCCGCCTTCGACGCCGGGCGTCATCGCGTTCTTGATGCGCGTGTTGGCGAAGGTGCCGCGCATCATCACTTCGTGGTTGCCGCGCCGGGAGCCGAAGCTGTTGAAGTCGGCGCGCTGCACGCCGTGACCCATCAGATACTGACCGGCCGGGCCGTCCTTCTTGATGTCGCCGGCGGGGCTGATGTGATCGGTCGTGATCGAGTCGCCGAGCACCGCGAGGCAGCGCGCGCCCTTGATCGGCCGGATGCCCGGCGGCGTCATCGTCATGCCCTGGAAGTACGGCGGGTTCTGGACGTAGGTGCTCTTGCCGTCCCAACCGTAGGTCTCGGACTTGGTGACCCGGATGCCCTGCCAGCGCGCATCGCCCTTCAGTACGTCCGCATAGCTCTTCTTGTACAGCTCGGCGGTGACGGCCTTCGCGACGGCCTCCTGGATCTCCGCGTTCGACGGCCAGATGTCCTTCAGGTACACGTCCTTGCCGTCCTTGCTCCTGCCGATCGGTTCCTTCGTCAGATCGATGTCGGTCGAGCCCGCGATCGCATAGGCGACGACCAGCGGCGGGCTCGCGAGATAGTTCATGCGCACGTCCTGGTGGACGCGGCCTTCGAAGTTGCGGTTGCCGGACAGCACGGCCGACACCGACAGCGTGTTGTCGACGATCGCCTTGCCGATCGGCTCGTTCAGCGGGCCGCTGTTGCCGATGCAGGTCGTGCAGCCGTAGGCGACGACGTGGAAGCCGAGATATTCGAGATCCTCGATGAGGCCGGCCTTCGCGAGGTAGTCGGTGACGACCTTCGAGCCCGGCGCCAGCGAGGTCTTGACCCAAGGCTGCGTCGTCAGGCCCAGCGCCCGCGCCTTGCGCGCGAGCAGGCCCGCGCCGATCAGCACGCTCGGGTTCGAGGTGTTGGTGCAGGAGGTGATCGCGGCGATCACGACGGCGCCGTCCTTCAGCTCGAAGGTCCGGCCGCGATCGGTGACCTGCGCGGGACCCTTGCTCGGCCGCGCCTTCTGCTCGGCCTCGAAGGCCTTGCGGAAGTTCGCCTTCACGTCGGACAGCAGCACGCGGTCCTGCGGTCGCTTCGGGCCCGCGAGCGAGGGCTGGATGCTGCCGAGGTCGAGGTGCAGCACGTCGGTGTACTCGGCTTCGGGCGCGTCCGGCGTCCACCACATGCCCTGCGCCTGCGCATAGGCCTTCACCACGGCGACCTGCTCGTCGCTGCGGCCGGTCAGGCGCAGGTAGTTCAGGGTTTCCTCGTCGATCGGGAAGATGCCGCAGGTCGCGCCGTATTCCGGGCCCATGTTCGCGATCGTGTTGCGATCGGAGGCGGCGAGATTGGCGAGGCCGGGCCCGAAGAACTCGACGAACTTCTCGACCACGCCGCGCTTGCGGAGCATCTCGGTGACGGTGAGCACGAGATCGGTCGCGGTCGCGCCTTCGGCGAGCTTGCCGGTGACGCGCACGCCGATCACTTCGGGCATCAGCATCGACGAGGGCTGGCCGAGCATCGCGGCCTCGGCCTCGATGCCGCCGACGCCCCAGCCGAGCACGCCGATGCCGTTGACCATCGTGGTGTGCGAGTCGGTGCCGAAGCAGGAGTCGGGATAGAGCAGGCCGTCCTTCTCGAACACCACGCGCGCGAGATACTCGATGTTGACCTGGTGCACGATGCCGGTGTCGGGCGGCACGGCCTTGAAGTTCTGCAGCGCTTCCTGGCCCCAGCGCAGGAAGGTGTAGCGCTCGGCGTTGCGCTCGAACTCGACCTTCGCGTTCAGGTCCAGCGCCTGCTTCGAGCCGTAGTGGTCGATCATCACGGAGTGGTCGATGACGAGCTCGACCGGGCACAGCGGGTTCACCTTCGCGGCATTGCCGCCGAGCTTCGTGATCGCGTCGCGCATCGCCGCGAGATCGACGACGCAGGGCACGCCGGTGAAGTCCTGCAGGATCACGCGCGCCGGCGTGAAGTTGATGTCCTTGGGCGGCAGCTTCTTCAGATCGGCGCCGGCGAGCGCTTCGATGTCGGCCTTCGTCGTGTTGAGGCCGTCTTCATGGCGCAGCAGATTCTCGAGCAGGATCTTGTAGGAGTAGGGCAGGCGGTCGATCTTGAAGGCCCCATCGAGCGCCTTGAGGCTGTAGTACTGATAGTCCTTGTTGCCCACCTTGAGCGTGGTGCGCGCATTGAAGCTGTTCGTCATGTTGTTCTCCGGAGGGACCCACGGCCGCTCGTCGGCCCAGGGCCCGGTCTGCTGGCGGGATGGAAGCCGGCATTATCGGCCATTACGCGGGGCTGTTGTAGCGCAGCACCATGGGGTGCCGCGAATGGCGCGCCGAGCCGCCGCGGCGACCCCGGGACGGGCGCGGCGATCCCGGCTCAGGCACGCGTGAAGTCGATGATCCCGCCGCCGATGCAGACTTCGCCGGCATAGAAGACGACGGACTGGCCCGGTGTGACGGCCCGCTGCGGCTGGTCGAAGCGCACGCGCAGCCGGCCCGCAGTCAGGGCGAGAAGGGTGCAGGCCTGGTCGGGCTGGCGGTAGCGCGTCTTCGCCGCGAGCCGCAGCGGCAGCGCCGGCGGCGCGCCGGCGACCCAGGACAGGCAGTCGGCCTCGAGCTCGCGCGACAGCAGCGCCGGGTGATCGTGGCCCTGGACCACGCCGAGCACGTTGCGCGCGACGTCCTTGGCGGCAACGAACCAGGGACTCTCGCTCGCCCCCTTGACGCCGCCGATGCCCAATCCCGTGCGCTGGCCCAGCGTGTAGTAGACGACACCGTGGTGCTCGCCGATTCGGCGCCCGTCCAGAGTCTCGATCGCGCCGCGCTGCGCGGGCAGGAAACGCGCCAGGAACTCGCGGAAGCGCTGTTCGCCGATGAAGCAGATCCCGGTGCTGTCCTTCTTCGCATGCGTGACGAGTCCCGCCGCCTGCGCGCGCGCGCGCACCTCGGGCTTCGGCAGATGACCGACCGGAAACAGCGTGGCCGCGAGCTGCGCCTGGCCCAGCGTATAGAGGAAGTAGCTCTGATCCTTGGTCGCATCCAGCCCCTTCAGCAGCTCGTAGCCGTGCTCGCCGCGACGGATGCGCGCGTAGTGCCCGGTCGCGACGCAGTCGCCGCCGAGCGCGCGCGCCTGCGCCAGAAACGCCTTGAACTTGACCTCGCGATTGCACAGCACGTCGGGATTCGGCGTGCGGCCGCGCGCGTACTCGGCGAGGAAGTCGCTGAACACGCCGTCCCAGTAGGCCTGCGAGAGATCGACGGTGTTCAGCGCGATGCCGAGCGTCTCGCAGACCTCCAGCGCGTCGGCGACGTCGTCCTCCCAGCGGCAGCGGCCGTCGGCGAGCGGCTCGTTCCAGTTCTTCATGAACAGCGCGGACACGCGATGGCCCGCACGCACGAGCTCCAGCGCGGCGACCGAGGAGTCGACGCCGCCCGAGATCGCGACGACGATGTGCCCGCCGTCGGCCACGCTCAGCCGCCGAAGCGCAGATCGTGGATCAGCGACAGCGAATGGCGCTGGCCGGCAATCGCATCGTCGATGCAGCGGAGCACGAGCGGGCTGCGGTGCCGCGACTGCTCGGCGACGATTTCCTCGCGCGTCATCCACACCGCGCGGATGATCTCCTTGTCGAGCTTGCGGTCTGCCGCGAAGGACAGCGCGCGCGCGCGAAAGCAGAAGCGCAGATAGGTGATGTCCTTGCCTGGCGGCGCGACGAGGTAGATGCCGACGAGATCGAACGGCTCGACGTGCCAGCCCGATTCCTCCAGCGTTTCGCGGCGCGCCGCGTCGAGCAGCGTCTCGCCGTCGTCGAGATGACCGGCGGGCTGGTTGAACACGGCGCGGCCGTCCGCTTCTTCCTCGACCAGCAGGAAGCGGCCGTCGCGCTCGACGATCGTCGCGACGACGGTGTTCGGTTTCCACAGCTCTGACATCAGCGCTTCTCCACTTTCGGCTCGGCCCACGGTCCCGTCACGGCATACTCGCGACGCAGGAAGCGGTCGACCTGCGCGGGCACTTCCTTGAAGACCTTCTGGCCGAGATAGATCGCCGCGCCGACGCCGATGCCGGCCGGCCCGAACACCGCGCTCGCGAGCGGGATGCTGTCGGACAGCGCGGGCGTCACGACCGCGATCTGATCGTAGTCCTTGGCGGCGAGCCCGGTGCGGCCGGAGATCTCGACCTTCCCCGACGGCCCGTCCATCAGCAGGCTGTTGGTGTACGCGTTGCCGTTCTCGAGCTCGAACCAGCCTTCGATGCGATCGAAGGCGAAGCCCTTCTTGAAGAGATCGGAGAAATCCAGCGACAGCCGCCGCGGCAGGGTCTGCAGCGACAGCAGGCCGAACAGGCGGCCGCCGCCCGGCTCGATGTCGAGGAACCGGCCCTTGCCGACCTTGAGACCGAGGCTGCCGTCGAGGCGTTCGAGCGTGAACTCGGACGGCATGCCGGCCCAGTCGGCCTCGAGCTCGAGCCGCGTCTTGCCGCCCTCGATGTTCGCGCTGTCGTAACCGAAGCGCGCAAGCATGTCGCCGAGCGCGCGGGCCTTCAGATCGATGCTGAAGTGCGAATGGTGGGCGCCTGCGTCGAGTCGCCATTCGCCCGTCGCGTCGACCTGCAGCGCGTCGTTGGTGAAGACGAGCTTCTCGAGCTTCTGGCCGTCGGGCTGCCGCGTCGTCACCAGCGACGCGCTGCCGAAGTCGACGTCGCCGTACTTGAACGAGGCGCATTCGAGGGCGACGGCCGGTATGCGGCGCGGATCGATCGTCGTGCGCGCGCCGCCCGACTCGACCTTCTCGAGCCACAGCCGCGTGAGATTCAGGCTCAGCGGCGCGGTGGCGAGATCCAGCGGGACGACGATCTCGCCGGCCGCGCGCGCGCTGTCCATCGTGATGCGCCAGGCGTTCGCGTCCTTGCGGCCGCGGAAGGCGACGTCGGCGAAGCGCTGGCCCAGCGTCGCGAGCTCGTTCACGCGCACGTCGAAGGCGATCGGCAGGCTCGCCGTCGGTGACTGCGGGGTCGAGGCATCCTCCAGCAGGCGCGCCCAGTCGGCGAGCGGCAGGCTCGACAACTGTCCGTGCAGCCAGATCCCGGCTTGCGCGGCCGTCGCCTCGCTGCGGCCGAAAGCGACGTCGGCGCGCGTGATCCGGCCGCTGCCGGGGCGCTCGTCGCGCGGTGCCTGGTCGAGCTCGAAACGCACGGTGTCGCCGAGGGACACACGCGTCGTGCGCGCGGCATCGCTGCCGATCGCCGTCTCGATCGCGAGCGACTTCGGCTCGGCGGCGACCTTGCCGAAGGGCCACGGCAGATCGATGCCGAGGCCGTTCAGGCTCGACTCGATGCGCAGCTTCTTCGCCGGCGGCGCCTCGCCGGCCGCGACGTGCGGCAGGCTCAGCACGACCTTCCACGCGGTCTCGCCCGTGATCGCCTCGAGCTTGCCGCTGCGCGCGAGCCAGTCGTGGAGGTAGGGCACGTAGCGTTGCAGATAGGTTCGGATGCGCGCCGCCTCGGCGTGTCCCGTCATGCGGAACTCCGTCTCGTAGTTCGGATCGCCGATGCCGCCGTTGACGACGAGGCCGACGGGATCGCCCTCGTAGTTCGCCGTCAGCTCTTCGCCGTAGAAATCCTCGCGCGTGAACGACACCTTGCCGCGCAGATCTTCCAGCGTCAGCTTGCCGTCCTGCGTGCGCAGGCGGTTGCCGTCGAAGCTCACGGTGCCGAGCACGCTGCGTTCCGCGCCGCGCTTCAGGCCGATGTTCAGATCGAGGCCGAGATCGAAACCGCCGCTCAAGGCTATCGTCGACAGCCGTCGCGCGGGTCCGTCCTTCAGCGGGCTCTGCGCGATCGTCTTCAGCGTGTCGGGCAGCGTCGCGCGCACGGTCACGACGCCGACCAGCACCGGCGTCTTGCCGAACAGATCCGAAATCGACAGATCGATGTCGCGGCCGGGCGAATCGAACAGGCGCGCCTCGCTCGCCTGCACGCGAAAATGACGGCCGGCGATCGCGCCGTGCGCGCGCACGCCGTCGACGACGGGCCACTTGTCGGAGTACTCGAGGGACACATCGGCGACGTCGAACTCGACGGCGAGGAGGCCGTTGCCGGCGTCGAACGGAAAGTCCGCGAGATCGCCGCGCAGCTCGGCGCGGGCGCTGCTCAGCTCGCCGCCGTGGAAGGCCTGGCGAAACCAGTGTTCGGCGCGTTCGTTCAACGCGCCTTTCGGCAACAGGCGCGGCAGCCGCGAGAGATCGGCGGCGCCGAGCGTGAGCTCGGCGTCGACCCGCGGCCGGCGACCCGCGGCGAGCGCGGCGCTGCCGGCGATTTCGAACGGGATCGCCGCTGCCGTGCCGCTCAGCGCCGGCGTCGCGACGCGCCACGCGTCGCCGTCGCGCTGCCAGTGCACGACGCCGCTCGCGCCGTCGAGCGGGACCGGCGCGACGAAGCGATCGCCGGCCGCGACGATGACGCCGCCGTTGTCGAAGGCGAGCGCACCTCCTTGCGCATTCGCGGCCAGGCCGGCCTCCAGCGCATCGAAGCCCGGCAGCAGGCCGACGGCGCCGACGCTGCCGTGGGCGACGCCCGTCTGCAGAAACCAGCGCGGCGCCGCGTCCGGCGCGCCGCGCCAGGCGAAACGCAGCTGCTGCAGCTCGCCGCGCGCCTGCTGCAGCGCCGGCGGCAGCCGGCGGGCGAGCGCGGTGAGGAGATCGAGGGTCAGCAGATCGGCCGTGGCGTCGACCGCGACGGCGTCGCCGTCGCGACGCCAGTGCGCGAGCCCGCGCATCGTCGGCACCGGCCCCGCGCTCGGGCCCGCCGTCAGCGTGTCGACGTGCAGGCGCCATTCGTCGGTGCCGGCGCTGGCGACGCCCGCGACGCGCAGGCTGGTGGGGCCGACGCCGCCGGCGCTGTCGAGGTGCGCGGTGCCGTCGAAGGCGAGGCGGCGCAGGACGCCGTCCTGCCAGCGCAACCAGAAGCGGCCGTCGAGCGCATTCACGGGCGCCGCGGCGTCGGCCGCGAGCCCCGCGAATTCGAGCAGCGGGTCAGGCGCGACGCCCTCGACCTTCAGGCGCAGCTCGCGCGGCGCGTCGGCCGCGCGCGGCAGATGCAGCTCGAAGACGGGCGTCGTGCCCAGCACGCCGTCGTCACCGTCGATGCCGCCGCGCAGGACCGCCATGCGCCCGCCGGCGAGCCGCAGATGCAGGCCGGAGAAACGGCGCGGCGGCGAGCCGCGCAGCGCGTCGATGAACACGAGCTCGACCTGCTCGATGCCGACGTCGCGCTGGCGCAGCAGCCAGTCGACGAAAGTCGAGCGATGATGCGGGATGCCGAGTACCTCGAAGCGGCCTTCCGGCGTGCGTTGCACGCTGAGCGCGACGCCGGACAGCGCGACGCGCTCGAGCACCACTTCGCGCCGCATCAGAGACTCGAGCAGCGCGACGTCGACCTCCGCGCGTGCGAACTGCAGGCCGTTGCCGTCGCCCTCGTCGCCGAGCCGCAGGCCTTCGACGCTGAGCGAGGGCACACCGCCGTGCCAGCGGGCGCCGAGCTGCTCGAGGTGCACGGGCATGCCGGTCAGGCGCTCGACGCCGCGCTCGATGCTCGCCCGATGCGCGTCCAGACGCGGCAGCGCGAGGCGCAGCGCGACGCTGGCGCCCGCCGCGAGCACGAGCAGGGCGGCGAGGACGTACCAGGCGTAGCGCAGACTGCGGTTCAACAGGAGGCGCACTCGCTAAAGCAGCACGACGTCGTACTGCTCCTGCGTGTAGCTGGTCTCGACCTGGAAGCGGATCGGGATGCCGATGAACTCCTCGAGCTCGGCGATGCTGGTCGACTCCTCGTCGAGCAGCATGTCGACGACGGTCTGCGAGGCGACGACGAGCAGCTTCTGCGCGTCGAACTGACGCTGCTCGCGGAGGATTTCGCGAAAGATCTCGTAGCACACCGTTTCCGCCGACCGGATCGAGCCGCGGCCGGCACAGGTCGGGCAGGTCTCGCACAGCACGTGCTCGAGGCTTTCGCGCGTGCGCTTGCGCGTGATCTGCACCAGGCCCAGCGAGGTCACTTCGCTGATCGAGATCTTCGAGTGATCGCGCTCCAGGCTCTTCTCCAGCGCGCGCAGCACCTGGCGCCGGTGCTCCTCTTCGACCATGTCGATGAAGTCGACGATGATGATGCCGCCCAGGTTGCGCAGGCGGAGCTGGCGCGCGATGGCCTGCGCGGCCTCGAGGTTGGTCTTGAAGATCGTCTCCTCGAGATTGCGATGGCCGACGAAGCCGCCGGTGTTGACGTCGATAGTCGTCATCGCCTCGGTCTGGTCGAGCACGAGATGACCGCCGGACTTCAGCTCGACCTTGCGCTGCAGGGCGCGCTGGATCTCGTCCTCGGTCGAATACAGATCGAGGATCGGCCGTTCGCCCGGGTAGTGCTCGAGCTGCGGGACCAGCGAGGGGACGAGCTCCTCGGCGAAGCTCTTCACCTTGCCGAAGGTCTCGCGCGAGTCGATGCGGATCTTCTCGGCCTTGGTCGTCGACAGATCGCGAATGAGGCGCAGGATCAGCGGCAGATCCTCGTAGATGATCGCCGGCGGCTGCGCCTGCTTCAGGCGCTCCTCGATCGACTGCCACAACCGGCGCAGGAAGGCCATGTCGGCGGCGATGTCCTCGCGCCCTACGCTGTCGGCCGCGGTGCGCACGATGAAGCCGCCGCGCGCGCCGGCCGCCGGCGTGGCCTTGCCGTCGTCGAGCGAAACGGTGGTCGGCGACAGCCCGGGCTCGATCGCGAGCATCAGATCGCGCAGCCGGCGGCGCTCTTCCTCGTGCTCGATGCGTTGCGAAATGCCGAGCGCATTGCTGCGAGGCATGAACACGAGATAGCGCGACGGGATGCTGATGTAGGTGGACAGGCGGGCCCCCTTGGTGCCCAGCGGATCCTTCGTGACCTGCACGAGGATCTGCTGCCCCTCCTGCACGGCCTGCTCGATCGTGACCTCGGCGCCCGTCGCCGCGGCCCGGGCGTCGGCCTCGGCGATGTCCGAGACGTGCAGGAAGGCCGCGCGCGCGAGGCCGATGTCGACGAAGGCCGCGCCCATGCCGGGCAGCACGCGGCTGACGCGGCCGAGGTAGAGATTGCCGACGATGCCGCGCCGCCGGGCGCGCTCGATCAGCACTTCCTGCAGCACGCCGTTCTCGATGAAGGCGACGCGCGTCTCCTGCGGCGTCACGTTGACGAGGATTTCTTCAGACATCGGGGGCAGCCATGGCGGGGGAATGCCGAGCTCGGCAGTAAGGTCTTTTAAGATAACTCATTCAGAATCAAGCGACTACCTCGCCCTCCGCGGCGCTGCAAGCGATCGCGGAGGGGTCGCCCGTAGGCTTTTGCGCGTCGGCCCGCCAGACTTCCCGTCGGCCGGCCAGTCCGTATAATGCCCGGCCCTACGCCATGCTGTTCAATACCCTCAACGAAACCCTGTGCATCGTCCTTGCGACCGGTGACGGCAAGGCGCTGATGCCGCTGACCGCCCGGCGCACCGCGGCGGCGCTGTTCTATGCCGGTAACTACCGGGTGATCGATTTCGCGCTGACGAACTGCATGCATTCCGGCCTGCGCCGGATCACGGTGTTCACGCAGTTCAACTCGCTGTCGCTGCAGAATCATCTGCGGGACGGCTGGTCGATTTTCAATACCGACCTCGGCGAATTCGTCACCGCGGTGTCGCCGCCGATCAACGAGCACCTGACGGTCTACAGCGGCCAGGCCAATGCGCTGCACGAGAACCTCTATTTCCTCGACGGCGCGGCCGAGGACACCGTGATGGTGATCTCCGGCGAGCAGATCTACCGCATGGACTATGCCGCGGTGCTGCAGTTCCACATCGAGCACGACGCGGACGTCACGATCGCGACGATCGATCGCGACACCACCGGCGACACGTCCTTCGGCGCCCACCTGCGCCTGGACGGGGACGTCGTCGCCGCGATCGAGCCCCGGTCGCCGGCCGCGGCGCTGCCGGCGGACGAGGAGCTCTTCGCGCCGATGGAGGTCTACGTCTTCAAGCGCCAGCTGCTCGTCGACGTGCTCACCGAAGCGGGACGCGCGGGCACCGACCGCCTCGACATCATCGATTTCCTGCGCGAACGCCTGCTCGGCCGCAAGCGCCTGCTCGGCTACCGTTTCGGCGGCAAATACGGCCGCGTGTCGCAGGATCGCTACTGGCGGCCGCTCGACGGGCTCGATCACTACTACGAGACCAACATGGATCTGCTGAAGCTCGAGCCGCCGCTCGATCTCTATCAGGTCGACTGGCCGATCCGCACCTACCAGATGCAGCAGCCGCCGGCGCGCACGGTGCCGGGCCGTTCGGACAACGAAGGCATCTGCGTGAACTCGATCGTCAGCGGCGGCACCGTCATCGCCGGCGGCGGCGTCAGCCGCAGCGTGCTCGGCAACCGCGTGCGCATCCACGACGGCGCGACGGTCGAGGACTCGATTCTGTTCCAGGGCGTCATCGTCGGCGAAGGCGCGCGCGTGCGCCGCGCGATCTGCGATCGCGGCGTGCGCATCCCCGACTACGAGGAAATCGGCCTCGATCGCAAGCGCGACGCCGAGCGCTTCCACGTGACGCCGGCCGGCGTCGTCGTCATTCCGTCCAACTACCGCTTCGAGTAGTCGCGATGAGCTTCGAAGCCGCGCTCGCGCAGGTCCTGCCGCGCGAGGCGCTGCTCGTCGAGGTCGAAGCCAAGCGTCCTTTCGAGTGCGACGGGCTGTCCGCGTATCGCGAGCTGCCCCGGGTCGTCTGCCTGCCGCGCACGCGCGAGGAACTGCGCGCGGTGGTCGCGCTGTGCCGCGAGCACGGCGTGCCGATCGTGCCGCGCGGCGCCGGCACGGGCCTGTCCGGCGGCGCGCTGCCGCTCGCCGACGGTTGCCTGCTGTCGCTCGCGCGCTTCGATCGGATCCTCGAAATCGACGTCGACAACCGCGTTGCGATCGTCGAGCCCGGCGTGCGCAATCTCGCGATCTCGGAGGCCGTCGCGCCCTACGGGCTCTACTATGCGCCGGATCCCTCCTCGCAGATCGCCTGCTCGATCGGCGGCAACGTCGCCGAGAACTCGGGCGGCGTGCACTGCCTCAAGTACGGCCTGACCGTGCACAACGTGCTGGGCCTCAAGCTGCTGCTCGCGAGCGGCGAGGAGCTCGAGATCGGGGGCGCCGCGCTGGACGCGCCGGGTTACGACCTGCTCGCGATATTGAACGGCTCCGAAGGCCTGCTCGGCCTCGTCACCGAGGTCACGGTGAAGCTGCTGCCGAAGCCGCCCGTCGCGCAGGTGCTGCTCGCGGCCTTCGGCGCCGTCGAAGACGCGGCGGCCGCCGTCGCCGGCATCATCGAAGCGGGCATCATCCCGGCCGGTCTCGAGATGATGGACCGGCTCGCGACGCGCTGCGCCGAGGATTACGCGCACTGCGGCTATCCGCCCGCGGCCGCCGCGATCCTGCTCTGCGAGCTCGACGGCACTGCGGGCGAGGTCGCCGCGCAGCGCGCCCGCGTCGCCGAGCTGTTGCGCCAATTCGGGGCAAGCGAGGTGCGCGTGTCGCGCGACGAGGCCGAGCGTCTCGGCTTCTGGAAGGGCCGCAAGTCCGCCTTCCCGGCGATCGGTCGCATCGCGCCCGACTATTACTGCATGGACGGCACGATCCCGCGCCGTGAGCTGTCGCGGGTGCTGACGCGCATCGCCGAGCTCTCGACCGAGTTCGGCCTGCCGGTCGCGAACGTCTTCCACGCCGGCGACGGCAATCTGCACCCGCTGATCGCCTACGACGCCAACGACGACGAACAGTTGCACCGCGCCGAGACCCTGGGCGCGCATATCCTCGCGCTCTGCATCGAGGTCGGCGGCACCGTCACCGGCGAGCACGGCGTCGGCATCGAGAAGCTCGACGGCATGTGCATCCAGTTCGCGAGCCCGGAGCTCGCCGCCTTCCATCGCCTCAAGGCCGCCTTCGATCCCGCCGCTCTCCTGAACCCCGGCCGCGCCGTGCCGAGCTTGCACCGCTGCGCCGAGTTCGGCGCGATGCACGTCCACGCCAACCGCCTCCCGCATCCGGAGCTCGATCGTTTCTGAGCCCGGGGTTGGGCGCCTGCGCTAGCTGAGATGCACTGAATTTAGCCACGGAGAACACGGAGAAAGGAGATTGATGGGTCTGCGCCTACGTAATCCGACCAGGACTACTGGCGCCGGCGCTGCGGAGACGCCGAACAATCCTTTTCTTTCTCCGTGTTCTCCGTGGCTAAATTAATCGGCGTGCCGGATGGCACCGCAGGCTACGCGAACCCTGGCGGATTCCGCGGCTTTGATCGCTGTCAAGACGCGGCGATGCGGCGCGCGGAACATGAAGCTTTCGTGGCAATACGGAATGGAAGGCCGTCATGGTGAACGAGAACGACAGCGGAGCCGCCGCGCCGGCGGATCATCAGGCTCGCACCGCTCCCCGCCCGGTCAGCGCGGGCGACACGCTCGAGCACGTCGGGCCCAAGGCGGTGGAGGCCGATCGCGTGGCGCGACGCGCGAGCACCACGCAGACCGTGCATTCGATGGTCGTCGGCGATCTGCTCGGGCGGCGCGCCGACGGCGCCTCGCGCGAGGAAACGCTCGCGCAGCTGAAGGCGCTGGTCGACGGCGCCTCGCCGGACGAAGTGAAGGCGCTCAAGCGCGCGCTGTTCAAGCGGTCGGCCGCCGCCGACGGTCACCTCGTCGATCCCGATACGGAGCTCGCCGCGGGTTGGCGCGACGGCAGCTATCCGTATCGCAACCTGATGTCGCGCAAGAACTACGAGAAGCAGAAGTACCGCCTGCAGGTGGAGCTGCTGAAGCTGCAGGCGTGGGTCAAGGACACCGGCGCGCGCGTCGTGATCCTGTTCGAAGGCCGCGACGCGGCGGGCAAGGGCGGCACGATCAAGCGCTTCATGGAGCATCTGAATCCGCGCGGCGCGCGCGTCGTCGCGCTCGAGAAGCCGAGCGAGATCGAGCGCGGCCAGTGGTACTTCCAGCGCTACATCTCGCACCTGCCGACGCGCGGCGAGATCGTGCTGTTCGATCGCAGCTGGTACAACCGCGCCGGCGTCGAGCGCGTAATGGGCTTCTGCAGCGACTACGAATACGAGGAGTTCCTGCGCCAGGCGCCGGAGTTCGAGCGCCAGCTCGTGCGCTCCGGCGTGCATCTGTTCAAGTTCTGGTTCTCGGTCAGCCGCGCCGAGCAGCGCCGCCGCTTCAAGGAACGGCAGGCGCATCCGCTGAAGCAGTGGAAGCTCTCGCCGATCGACATGGCCTCGCTCGACAAATGGGACGACTACACGCGGGCGAAGGAATC
>JBFWSI010000003.1:0-26820 GCA_050248455.1 Gammaproteobacteria bacterium
CGTCATCAACGCCGCGCCGAGGAACATCGTCAGCTCGCCGCGCATGTCGGGCAGCCGCTCGCGCACGTGGCGCGCGAGCACGGCGCCCGTCTCGCGCGGCCGCCGCAGCAGCAGGACTGCGAGCGTGACGCCCAGCGCCGCGCCTTCGATCAGCACCAGCACCGACAGCTCGGGCAGCAGCGCATGGCCGCTCAGCACGCAGGCCGACAGCAGCACCGGGGCCCACAGCGCGCGCCAGTGCAGCGGATAGCCCGTGAAGCCGGCGGCGCCCGGATCGCGCGTCAGCGTCACGGCGCAATAGGCCATCATCAGCGCCGACGTCGCGAAGCCGAGACCGGAAATGACGGGCAGGCGCGCATTCGGCACGTAGTGAACGATCAGCGCCATCGCGATGAAGAACGGCGACCACATCGAGGCCGCGACGAAGGCGCGGCTGACGGTCTTCGCCTGCAGCGGCGTCATGTCGCGGCGGGGCGCGATGCGCTCGCCGACGAGCACCGGCGCCGAGATGTTGATCACGGCGCCGAAGAGATGGGTCGCGGCGAGCGTCTCGAGCACGGCGCGGCGGCCGCGCGGCAGCGGTTCGTCGTCGGCGTCGGAGGTCGTCACGAGGCGCAGGAAGCTGACGGCGGCGAGCATCGCGAGCAGCGCATGATTGCCGTCGCGCAGCCCCGGCCACCAGCTGTGATCGCCGTGCGCGCTGGCCCAGGCGATGCCGAGGAGGCCGACGACGCTCATCAGCGCGGCCTGCGTGGCCTGGAAGCGCGTGAGGCCCGGCAGCAGCAGCGCGCCGGCGAGCCAGGTGCAGGCGCCCGGCAGCCACACGGGCACCGGCAGGCCGATGCCGCCGGCGAAGGAACAAATCATCATCGCGGCGAGGGCCAGGCCCGCCGCCGTGCGTCGCGAGGACATCGCTCAGCGCAGGCCCATGTCGCGCACGATGGTGGACGCGATTTCCTCGATCGAGACCGTCGTCGTGTCGAGATAGGGAATGTTCTCGGCCTTGAACAGCGCCTCGGCCTTGGCCACTTCCGCGCGGCACTGGGCGATCGTCGAATAGATGCCGTGCGGACGCCGTTCGTGGCGGATGCGGCTCAGCTGCTCGGGCACGATGGTCAGCCCGTACAGTTTCGGGCGGCACTTCGCGAGCGCCGGCGGCAGCTTGCCGGTCGCGAAATCGTCGTCCGTCAGCGGGTAGTTCGCCGCGCGCAGCGAGTAATGCATCGCGAGGTACAGGCAGGTCGGGGTCTTGCCGCTGCGGGACACACCGGCCAGGACCACGTCCGCTTCGCTCAGATCGCGGGTGCTGACGCCGTCGTCGTGCGCCAGCGTGTAATTGAGCGCGTGCAGCCGGCGCTCGTAGACCGTGACGTCGCGGATGCCGTGCATGCGGCCGGCAGTGTGCGAGGACTCGGTGCCCAGCGCGTCTTCCAGCGGCTCGATGAAGGTGCCGAAGAGGTCGAACACGTAGTCGTTGGCCGAGCCGATGATGTACTGGGTCGTCGGATCGGTCAGCGTGCTGAACACCAGCGGCGGCACGCCGTCCTCGGCGCGCGCGGCGCGGATGATGTCCGCCGCATGCTGGGCGGCGACCTGGTTGGTGACGAAGGGCAGGGTGCGGGTGACGAACTCGATGTCCGGGAACTGCGTCAGCAGGCTCTGACCGAGGGTTTCGACGGTGATGCCCGTGCGATCGGACACGAAGAAAGCCCGTCGTTTCATTTTTTTGGGATCGTTGATAAGACGTACCTCGGGAGTCGGTTACAATGCCGGCCCGCCGGCCGCAGCAGCGCGGACGGAGCCCCTGAGAGAAGCATGCATGTCTGATTATATAGTCTCGCTCGAAAACACCGGTATCGACGACATCGAGCGCGTCGGCGGCAAGAACGCCTCGCTCGGCGAGATGATCCGTCATCTGAGCGCCGCCCAGGTGCGGGTCCCGGGGGGCTTCGCGACCACGGCCCAGGCGTTTCGCGATTTCCTCGCGCAGAACGGCCTCGCGACGCGCATCGAGCAGCGGCTGAAGGGTCTCGACACCGCCGACGTCACGGCGCTCGCCGCCGCCGGCCGCGAGATCCGCGGCTGGGTCGTCGACACGCCGCTGCAGGCCGAGCTCGAGGCTGCGATCACCGAGGCCTATGGCCGGATGGCCGCGAACGCGCCCGAAGGCTTCTCGGTCGCCGTGCGTTCCTCGGCCACTGCCGAGGATCTGCCGCAGGCTTCCTTCGCCGGCCAGCAGGAAACCTATCTCAACGTGCGCGGCCTCGAGGAAGTGCGCCGTCGCATCAAGGAAGTGTTCGCCTCACTGTTCAACGATCGCGCGATCTCCTATCGCGTCCATCACGGCTTCGAGCACGAGAAGGTCGCCTTGTCGGCCGGCATCCAGCGCATGGTGCGCTCGGACATCGGCGCCAGCGGCGTGTTGTTCACGCTCGACACCGAGTCCGGTTTCCGCGATGTCGTGTTCATCACCGCGAGCTATGGCCTCGGCGAGCTCGTCGTGCAGGGCGCGGTGAATCCCGACGAGTTCTACGTCTACAAGCAGGCGCTCGCCGCCGGGCAGCCCGCGATACTCCGCCGCAACCTCGGCAGCAAGCACGTGCGCATGAATTACGCGGACGACGCGAGGGCTGATCACGGCGTCGTCACGCGCGACGTCGACGAAGCCGAGCGCCGGCGCTTCTGCATCAGCGATGAGGACGTCGAGGAGCTGGCGCGGCTCGCGCTCGCGATCGAACAACATTATGGCCGCCCGATGGACGTCGAATGGGCCAAGGACGGGCTCGACGGCAAGCTCTACGTCGTCCAGGCGCGGCCGGAAACCGTGCAGAGCCGCGCGGGCCAGATCATCGAGCGCTATGCGCTGGGCAGCCGCGGCAAGGTGCTGGTCGAAGGCCGCAGCATCGGCCAGAAGATCGGCAGCGGCGTCGCGCGCATCATCACCGACATCTCGGAGATGGCGAAGCTCGAGGAAGGCGACGTGCTGATCACCGACATGACCGATCCGGACTGGGAGCCGGTGATGAAGCGCGCGGCGGCGATCGTCACCAATCGCGGCGGCCGCACCTGTCACGCCGCGATCATCGCGCGCGAGCTCGGCGTGCCGGCCGTCGTCGGCTGCGGCACGGCGACCGAGGACGTCGCCGACGGCGCGCCGGTCACGGTGTCCTGCGCCGAGGGCGACACGGGCTACATCTACGAAGGCAAGCTGCCCTTCGAGCGCCGCGAGATCGAGTTGAACGCGATGCCGGCGCTGCCGGTGAAGATCATGATGAACGTCGGCAATCCCGATCGCGCCTTCGCGTTCGCGAACCTGCCGAACAAGGGCGTCGGCCTCGCGCGCCTGGAGTTCATCATCAACCGCATGATCGGCATCCACCCGCGCGCGCTGGTCGACTATGCGCGGCTCTCGCGCGATTTGCAGGAGACGATCGAGCCGCTGATCGCGGCCTACGCGAGCCCGCGCGAGTTCTTCGTCGCGCGCCTCGCCGAGGGCATCTCGACGATCGCCGCCGCGTTCAATCCGCACCCCGTGATCGTGCGCCTGTCGGACTTCAAGTCGAACGAGTATGCGAACCTCATCGCCGGCAACGTCTACGAGCCGGAAGAAGAGAACCCGATGCTCGGCTTCCGCGGCGCCTCGCGCTACATCGCGGAGACCTTCCGGCCCTGCTTCGAGATGGAATGCGAGGCGCTGAAGCGCGTGCGCGATCGGATGGGCCTGACCAACGTCGAGGTCATGGTGCCCTTCGTGCGCACGCCGGACGAGGCGCGGCAGGTCATCGAGCTGCTCGGGGCCTGCGGGCTCGAGCGCGGCAAGAACGGCCTGCGCGTGATCATGATGTGCGAGCTGCCGTCGAACGCGCTGCTCGCGGAGGATTTCCTGCAGTACTTCGACGGCTTCTCGATCGGCTCCAACGATCTGACGCAGCTGACGCTCGGCCTCGACCGCGACTCGGGCCTCGTCGCCCACCTGTTCGACGAGCGCAATCCGGCGGTGAAGGCCTTGATGGCGCGCGCGATCGACGCCTGCCGCGCGGCCGGCAAGTACATCGGGATCTGCGGCCAGGGGCCGTCCGATCACGAGGATCTCGCCGCCTGGCTGCTCGAGCGCGGCATCGAGAGCATCTCGCTGAACCCGGACACGGTGGTCGAGACCTGGATCGATCTCGCCGCGCGCCACGGCGGGCGCTGAGGTCTGACGAGCCGCGCCGGCCGCGTGGTGCCGGCGCAGACCTTCACATCACGCGCAGCTGCTCCTCGAGCACGCGCCGTTCCTGCGCCGAGAGCTCCGGCTCCTGCAGGCGCGCGACGATCAGCTCGCGTGGCACCAGGCCCTTGATGATCAGCCGGCGCTTCTCTTCCGGCAGGATGTTGTCGCGGAAGAAGATGTCGCCGACCGGCACGAGCCGGCTCTCGACGATCAGCAGCACTTCGCCGAGCAGCGCGCGGAAGCCGCTGTGCGTATTGCGCAAGCGCTGCTCGACGAACTCGAGCTGGGCGACGCCGTCGCCGTAGATCGAGCGCATCTCCTTCTTGTAGCGCTCGATGATCAGCGAGTTCACCGTCGCCTCGATGCGCTCCTCGATGCGCTTCAGGCGGTTGACGAGCAGGTACTGCATGATCTGCTGGTGCCAGGAGTCCTTGGCGACGGCGAGGTAGATCGCGAGGACGTCCTTGATCCCGAGACGGTCGTAGAGATCGATCGTGAAATATTCGTTGCGAGCCTGGGCGAGCGCGTCATAGCTCGCGAAGCCGAGGATGGTGACGACGTCGGGCAGGTGGCGGATGTGCGGATTGAAGCCGACGGCACAGATCAGCTGGCCGTGGGTCAGGCCCAGCCGTCGTGCGATTTCGCGTGAGCGTCGACCCTGCGCCTGGCGATCGCGGTTCGCCGCCGTCTTGAAGATGAGCTTCAGCAGGTTCTCGGCGTCGGCCGTCAGGATTTGTTCGAAGACGGTCATCGGGGGCGGGGTCTCGCGGTTCGCGTCCTGCGGCACGGGGCGGTGAGCCCATTGTAATGCCGAACGCGGGCCTGACCACCTGCCCCGTCCGCCGCCGACTGGCCGCGGCGCGGCGGGCTCAGCGCGTCGCGAGCATCTCGCGCGCGAGCTCGAAGACCTCGGGCGCGTCCATCAGCCGCTCGTTGGTTTCGAACAGGCGCGCGACGCAGGCGCGATGGAGCTCGAGCTTCAGGCCGCCGAAGCCGAGCGCTCCGTAGCAGATCTTGCCGTGGCGCTCGACGCCGCGATCGCTCATCTCGAGGCCACCGATGCCGAGCGGCGGTGTCGCGTTCGCGTCCATGACGAGCTCGAGCGTCGGGTGTGCCGCCCATCGATCCTCGGCGAGCAACTGCACGCCGGCCGCACCCGTGCTCAGCACGATGTGCGCGCCGTCGAGACAGGCGGCCGTCGACGCCGCGTCGCTCGCGGCGGCGGCTTCGAGCGCGACGCCGAAGCGCTGTCCCATCGCCGCGCAGGCCGCCGCGGCGCGATCCCGCTGCCGCGAGGTCACGAGCACGGACGCACCGAGCTTCGCGAGCAGCACCGCGGCGCGCTGGCCCACCGGCCCCGTGCCGGCGAGGATCACGGCGCGCTTGCCGGCGGGCTTGCAGTGCTTCTCGACGTAGGCGACGGCCGAGGCCGCGGTCGTGTTGGCGCCGTTGCTGTCGAGCATCATCGACACGCGAAACTTGCCGAAGAAGCAGGTCTTCACCGCATCGAACAGCGCCTGCCCGTCGCCGATGCTGCTGCCCGTGACGAACAGCGCCGTGAATTTCTTGCTCGAAGGCGGGCGCGTGAAGATCGTGCCTTCGACGATGCGGCCGACGTTCACCGGCGTCATGCCCGGCACCTGGATCACGTGATCGGCGCCGCCGTCGTAGCCGACGACCGTGTCGAAGGAATTGGCAATCGCGTCGGTGTCGAGCTGGAACAGCAGCTTTTTCATCGGTCCACTCCCGTGCTTGGCGGAGAAGCAGGACGGCGCACGGTAGCCGCCGCCCGCAGGCCCCGCAAGAGGCGCGGATGCCTGCACGAACCGGGGGATTCACGTGCCGCCCGATCCCGGGTTGCGCGCTGCGCGCCCCACCCGGGCTACGAGGCTCGACGCACGGTCGACGATGCGGCGTGTCCTCGGGTCGATCGCTATACTGGCCGCCCTTCAACGCCCACCGTCGAGGATCCCGTCGATGACGATCAAGGACCTTTCCCTGCAGACCTTCCTCGACCGGCTCGCGAGCGGCTCGTCGACGCCGGGCGGCGGCAGCGCGGCGGGCGTGATGGGCGCGATGGGTGCCGCGCTGGTCGGCATGGTCTGCAATTTCACGATCGGACGCGAGAAGTACGCCGCGATCGACGCGCAGATGCGCGAGGTGCTCGCGGCGGCGGAATCCGCGCGCGCGCGGCTGACCGAGGCGATCGCGGCCGACGTCGCGGTCTTCGATCGCGTCATGGGCGCCTACGGCCTGCCGAAGGCGAGTGACGAAGACAAGGTCGCACGCAGCGCCGCGATCCAGGAAGCGTTGAAGGAAGCGACCGAAGTGCCGCTCGCCTGCGCCCGCGCCTGCGTCGAAGTGATCCGCCTCAGTGCGGAAGCCGCCGATCACGGCAACCCGAACGTCGTCAGCGATGCCGGTGTCGCGGTGATGGCCGCTCATGCCGGTCTCAAGAGCGCGGCGCTCAACGTGTATGTCAACGTCGGTGCGATCAAGGATGCGGCCTTCACGGCGCCCCGCGTCGCCGAATTGGAAGCGCTGCTCGCCGACGGCGAAGCCGCGGTCGGCCGCATCTACGAGGCGGTGCGGGCAAAGCTTTGAGCAATGCGATCTCCAGCCTCGTAGCCCGGATGAGCGCGGCGAGAATCCGGGGTTCGAGCGATCGTCCGGCGCAGGCCGCCAGAACCGGCACCCGATCCCGGGTTCCGCTTCGCTGCACCCGGGCTACGAGGCGGTGTTTTCGACGTCAGCGCGTGACGATGCGCATCGACAGATCCGTCGCGCGCAGGTGCTTGGTCAAGGAGCCGACGGACACGAAGTCGACGCCCGTCGCGCCGATCGCCGGGAGGTCGGCCAGCGTGAAGCCGCCGGAGGCTTCGAGCTTCACGCGGCCGGCGGCGAGCTTCACGGCCTCGCGCATCATGTCGAAGCTGAAGTTGTCGAGCAGCAGCATGTCGGCGCCGGCGGCGAGCGCGGGCTCGATCTGATCGAGGCGCTCGACCTCGATTTCGATCGGCAGTCGCACGCCGGCCGCGCGCAGCGCGGCGATCGCGGCCGTCACCGAGCCCGCGGCGGCGATGTGGTTCTCCTTGATCAGCACGCCGTCGTAGAGTCCTGCGCGGTGGTTGTAGCCGCCGCCGCAGCGCACGGCGTATTTCTGCGCGCGGCGCAGGCCCGGAAGGGTCTTGCGCGTGTCGAGCAGTTTCGTCGTGGTGGCGGCGAGGGCTCGCGCGTATTCGCGCGTGACGGTCGCGGTCCCGGAAAGGGTCTGCAGGAAGTTGAGCGCAGTGCGTTCGCCGCTCACGAGGCTGCGCGCTGCGCCTTCCAGCGCGCAGACCACGGCGTTCGCGGTCAGCGCGCTGCCGTCCTCCCGGCGCCACTCGATGCGGACCGCGGGATCGATCTGTCGGAAGACTTCGTCGAACCATGGGCGTCCCGCCTGCACGGCCGCTTCGCGCGTGATGACGGTCGCGGACGCACGCGTGTCGGCGTCGATGAGCCGTGCGGTCGCGTCACCGCTGCCGAGGTCTTCTGCGAGCGCCGCGGCGACGGTGGCTTCGATGCCGTCGAGGAAGTCGATGTGGGTGGCGCTGCGGTCGAACGGCGTATGCATCGGGGCCTCTCGATGGCGAATGTCGGCGAATGGCGCGGCCGCAAGGGCCGCCGGCGGGATCGGAAAACGACGATGCTATTATGCCGCCCCGGCCAGACCCCGGAGAACCTCTACCGTGAGTCCGCTGACGAAAGAGAAGCTGCAGCAACCAGTGCGGGTACCGCCGTCGCGTGAAGTGCCGTCGCTGGCCGAAGACGTGCTCGTGGGGCTCTTCACCCCGCCGCGTCAACTGCCGCCGAAGTATTTCTACGACGCGCGCGGCTCGATGCTCTTCGACCGCATCTGTCGCACGCCCGAGTACTATCCGACCCGCACCGAGACCGCGCTTCTTCGCCGCCATGCGGGCGACATCGCGCACCTCGCACGGCCGACGACGATCGTCGAATTCGGCAGCGGCAGCTATGCCAAGGCGCATCTGATCGTCGGCGCCTGCGCGGAGCAGGGGCTGGAACCCGTATACGCGCCGTTCGACGTGTGTGCCGACGTGCTGACGGAAAGCGGGGTCGCCTTGCGCCGCGAGTTCCCGTGGCTCCGGGTCGAACCCCTCGTCGGCGACTTCACGGCGGGGCTCGAGCACGTGCCGCTGCAGCCGGGCCGGCGGCTGCTGATGTTCCTCGGCGGGACGATCGGCAATTTCGACGAGGGCGACGCCGAGGCCTTCCTGACCGAAGTGCGCAGCCTGATGCGTCGCGACGACTGCCTCCTGCTCGGGGCAGATCGCGTGAAATCGCCGGCGCTGCTGCACGCCGCCTACAATGATCGCGACGGCATCACCGCGCAGTTCAACCTGAACGTGCTGTCGGTGCTGAACGCCGAGCTCGGCTCGGACTTCGATCTGTCGAACTTCGAGCACCGCGCGCTGTACAACCCGGATGCCGAGCGCATCGAGATGTATCTCGACAGCGTCGTCGACCAGCGCATCGGCTTCCGGCGTCTCGGCCGCACGCTGGAGCTCCAGGCCGGCGAATCGATCCTGACCGAGATCAGCCGCAAGTTCACCGAGGCCTCGCTGCATGCGCTGCTCGACGCGGCGGGCCTGTGCGTGCTGCGCCACTTCGAGTCCGAGGGGCCGCTGTTCTCGCTGGTGCTCGCGGCGCGCGCCGACGTCTGAACGGTCGTCGCTATGACGGCCGCTACCGACGATGCGCCACGCATGGGCTGGCTGCCCGGCCTCGTGCACGTGCCGTCGCCGAACTTCGATGCGCGACCGGCGGGCGCGGTCGTCGATCTGCTCGTGATCCACGCGATCAGCCTGCCGGCCGGGCGCTACGGCGGCCCGTGGATCCGCGATCTCTTCCTCAATCGACTCGATCACTCGGTCGATCCGGGTTTCGCCGCGCTCGTCGGCCTGCGCGTGTCGGCGCACTTCCTCGTGCGCCGTGACGGTGAGGTCATCCAGTTCGTGTCGACAGCCGAACGGGCCTGGCATGCGGGCGTGTCGCGCTACGGTGAGCGCACGGCCTGCAATGATTTCTCCGTCGGCATCGAGCTCGAAGGCTGCGACACGGACGCCTACACCGAGCCGCAATACGCGGCGCTCGCGGCACTGAGCCGACGTCTGCGCCGCGCCTGTCCGGCGATCACATTGGATCGCATCGTCGGCCACGCCGACATCGCGCCCGGCCGCAAGACCGATCCCGGGCCGTTCTTCGACTGGGCGCGTTATCGGGCTTCGCTGCAGGAGTGATCCGTCGAACTCGGATGCCGCCGACGAAGATCCCGGGTTACGAAGGGGGCTACCGCAGGGCAAGGACGGCGGGTACGTCCAGCAGGCGCAAGCCTTCGTCGTCGTGCACGAGCACGCGGCCGTCGTCGTACCAGTCGCCGAGCACGCAGCGACGGGCGGGGCGGCCGTCGAGGGTGAAGGCGTGGATCGCGGGACGGTGGGTGTGGCCGTGGACGAGCAGCGTCGCGTCGTGCTCGCGCATCACGCGCAGCACCTCGGCTTCGTCGACGTCCATGATCTCGGCCGCCTTCTCCGCCATCGACGACTGCGTGCCTTCACGCGTCTGCAGCGCGATGCGGCGGCGCTCGGCGAGCGGCAGGCCGAGGAACTGTTGCTGGCGCGCCGGATCGCGCACGAAGCGGCGAAATTCCTGGTACTTCAGATCGCGCGTGCAGAGCAGATCGCCGTGGGTCAGCAGCGCGCGCTCGCCGCCGAGCGCGAGCGTCGTCCAGTCCTCGAGCAGCTCGGCGCCCGTCTCGCGACCGAAGCCTTCGCCGAGCAGGAAGTCGCGGTTGCCGCGCGCGACGCCCACGCGGCAGCCCGCATCGGTGAGTCGCGCGAGACGGGCGACGAGATCGCGATGCAGCGGCGCGTCGTCGTCGTCGCCGGGCCAGAACTCGACGACGTCGCCGAGCAGGTAGAGCGTGGCGCGCCAGCCGCGCACGCGCTCGAGCAGCGCCGCGAAGTCGGCAATCCGTGCGGGGCGCTCGGGCGCGAGGTGCGTGTCGGACGCGAAGACCGTGCGCATGCGGCCGCCGCCCTCAGAGTACTTTCGCGCTGACGATCTCCACGGTCTCGGCCGGCACGTCCTGCATGCCGCCCGCATTGCGCGTCGCCACGCCTTTGATCGCGTCGACGACGTCCATGCCGCCCGTCACCTGGCCGAACACGCAGTAGCCCCAGCCCTGCGCCGTCTGGTTGCGATGATCGAGGAAATCGTTGCTCTTCACGTTGATGAAGAACTGCGCGGTCGCCGAGTGCGGATCGCTGGTGCGCGCCATCGCGATGCTGCCCAGCGCGTTCTTCGCGCCGTTGTCGGCCTCGTTCTGGATCGGCGCGCGGGTCGGTTTCTGGCGCAGGTTCGCGTCGAAGCCGCCGCCCTGAATCATGAAATTGTCGATCACGCGATGGAAAATCGTGCCGTCGTAGAAGCCGTCCTTCACGTACTGGACGAAATTCGCGACCGTGGCCGGGGCCTGGTCGTCGAAGAGTTCGAGTTCGATCGTGCCTTTGTTGGTGTCGAGCGCGACGCGCGTGCCGGCCATGGGCGAAGTCCTCATCGATGGAAAAGGGAAGGACGGGCACCGTGGTGCCCGTGGCAGCCGGCATGGTGCGCGACAGCGCCCGCCCGTCGCAAGCCGCCGGCGGCGCGGGCACGCGTGGCCGCGTTGATTCCGGACACCGCGGTGCGTATCATCGCGCCTCTCGAAATGATTCGACCGTCTGGCCGCGAATTCGGGGCATAGCGCAGTCTGGTAGCGCACCTGCTTTGGGAGCAGGGGGTCGGGGGTTCAAATCCCTCTGCCCCGACCAAACCGCCCCCGGGACGAGGCCTGCCACTAGCGCCTGTAGCTCATCCGGATAGAGCATCGGCCTTCTAAGCCGAGGGTAGCAGGTTCGAATCCTGCCAGGCGCGCCATCGCCCGCCTGGCGAGGACCGGGCAGCCGGTCGGTCGAGAGGCAGAAGGGTTCTACGGCGGGCGTAGCTCAGTTGGTAGAGCACAGGATTGTGGCTCCTGGTGTCGTGGGTTCGATCCCCATCGCTCGCCCCATCTTTCTGTCGCACGTTGCCGTCGCCGCAGACGGGCCGTTAGCTCAATTGGTAGAGCAGCTGACTCTTAATCAGTAGGTTCTAGGTTCGAGTCCTAGACGGCCCACCATCATCGATACCCCCGCTCAACGACTCGCGCCCCCGCTTCGAGCCGCAGGCAGCAGCTCGGTCAGGCGTCTGAAGTCCACGGGCTTGACGAGGTGGGCGTCGAAGCCGGCTTCATCGGTGCGCCGCCGATCCTCGTCCTGACCCCAGCCCGTTATCGCGACCGTCAGCGGGCGCTGGCCGACGCGCCGTTCACCCAGTCGGCGGGCAAGCTCGTAGCCGTTGAGGCCGGGCAGGCCGAGATCGAGCAGGATCACGTCGAAAGACCGCTGCTCCGCAGCCGCCAGCGCGCCGTGCCCGTCGTAGGCCGTATGCACCTCGTGCCCGTCGAGGCCCAGCAGGAGCGCGAGGCTGTCGCAGGCGTCGCGATTGTCGTCGACGACGAGGATGCAGCAGGCGCCGGTCGGCGCCGTCTCTGCGCGCGACTGCTCGTCTTGCGGACGCAAGGGCTCGACGGCGAGCAAGGGCAGACGCACCAGGAACTCGCTGCCCAGTCCCAGCCCCGCGCTGTGGGCTTCGACGCTGCCGCCGTGCATCTCGACCAGCGTCTTCACCAGGGTGAGCCCGATCCCCAGTCCGTCGCGCGAGCGCTCGATCGAGCTGTCGACCTGGGCGAACATGTCGAAGATGCGCGGCAGATGATCGCGATCGATGCCCATGCCGCTGTCCTGCACTCGCAGCAGCGCACAGGCGCCGTCGCGCTCGATGCTCAGACGGATGTGGCCCCCGTCCTCGCTGAACTTGCAGGCGTTGTTGAGCAGGTTGCCGACGACCTGCGCGAGTCGAATCGCGTCGCCGTGCAGATGGATCGCCTCCGGCGGCAAGCTCACCGTCAAGCGGTGCCGCATGCGATCGCAGAGCGGCTGTATCGCCTCGACGGCCCGATGAACCGCGCTGCCGAGATCGATCGGCGCCCGGCGCAACTCGATCTTGCCGCGGCTTATGCGGCTCAAGTCGAGCAGATCGTCGATGAGCCGCTCCATGTGCGCGAGCTGACGCTGAACCAGCTCGGCCATCGCGTGCACTTGACCGACATCACCCTGTGCGAGTCGCAGTATCTCCGCCGCATTGCGGATTGGCGCGAGCGGATTGCGCAGCTCGTGGGCCAGCATGGCCAGGAATTCGGTCTTGCGGCGGTCGGCCTCGCGCAGCGCCTCCTCGGCCCGCTCGCGCTCGCGGTTCTCGGCCTGCAGGCGCTCGTTGGCCTTCGCCTGTGCGGTGATCAAGCTGCGAGCCTGATAGGCCGTCGCGGCGAAGGTGGCCAGGCTCTGCAGCAGGCGACGATCCTCCGCGTCGAACTTGCGGCTCTCGTAGTGCGCGACGACCCATACCGTCCCCACCACCTGTCCCTCGACGTGGAACGGCACCAGCAGCGCTTCCACGCACCTCGGCTCGATGCCGGCGAACTGAGTGAAGTGGCGATGCACGTTCGCCATCAGCAGCGCGCTATTGCGTTCGAGCACCGTGCCGCACGGCCCGTAGTTGCGAGGCGTGGTCGTCCACAGCAGCGGCTTCCATTGCCCCGCCACCGCGTACCACCTGAACTGATCGCCCGTCGCGCTGGGACATCCGGCGCGCGCTTCTTCCAGCAGGCTGAGGCCCGCCGAGTGCGCGCGGCACAGGCTCATCGCGATGTCGACCAGGCGTTGCAGGACGTTGCCGGGGGAATGGGTCAATTCCTGCGCAAGCGCGAGCAGGGCCTGGTTCTCGGCCCAGCAGTCCGGCGGGCGCGCCGGCCGTCGCAGCAACTCGTCCGTGCACAGCACGGATTCGATGGGAATCGACGGCTCGATGGCAGGTTCCGTGGCCGGCATGAACGAAGGCTCCTCTCGCTGGCAAGCGCCCCATGGCACTCCGAGAGGCGCGCAAGTCTCTCACCGGCCGGAAGCACTTCGATCGATCTACTGTGCGGGCGCAAATTCGGCTGTCGGTGAAATGCCTTCCGCACACTGCCTGCGTATCCCGACACACATCGGAGGGAGGGCGTCGGCGAGTTCACTCGGTTGTCCCTGCGCGTGTCGGCACTGCCGCTGTAGGCTCGAATGTCACAGCCTTTGCACTACAACCGACCGCGAATGGCTCGCCTGACTGGCGGCATCATCCGCGGCCGCCGACGATAATGAGCTCACGCCATTTGCAGGGAAGATTCCGGTGGCGAGGCCGCAAAGGATCTGCGGCCGCTGAATGCAGGCGCTGCGCTCCGGGGACAGGGCCCGGGGCGCAGCGCAGGATGGGAGCTTGCAATGGACTTGTTGTTGATGGCGGGTGGAATGGTGGTCACTGCGGCAGTCATCCTGTTACGCAGCGAGCACTGACGCTGGAGCCCGGATTCGCTGCGCTCATCCGGGATCGGCATCTCCTACGCACTCGCCATCGCTGTCAGCTCGCCCGGCGTCGATTTCGGATCGAGAGTACGCAGCGCGGCGAGCAGCGTCGCGGCGCGCGCCTGCCCGAGCACATCGACGGTCAGCTCCATGAATTTGGCATCCTGCGCGGCCTCGGGCAGCGGGTTCTCCGCGGTGCCGATCGGATCGTCGACGAACACGTCCTGCGTGCGGCCGTCGTGGAATTCGAGCGTCAGATCGGCGACGAAGCGACCGGGATAGCGCTCGTCCAATGCCGGCACGACTTCGAGCTCGAGCCGGCGCGCCGTGTCCATCACCGTTGTCATGCCGAGCGCGCCGCGCAGATAGTCGTGATGTACGCGCGCGCCGTTGCCGAGGCCGAGCAAGGTGAAGGCGAGCTGGATCGGCAGGCTGAACTGCACGTGCTCGATGTTGCGCGGCGTCCACGCGTTTGCATTCGCCGTGCCGACGATCACGTTCGCCGAGGGCTGGATGCGGATCCTCACTCTGCGAATGTCCGCATGACTGCCCGCATGGGGCGCGAGCGCGTCGATGTAGGCGTGGATGCAGCCGCAGCAGCAGTAGGGCTTGAGCCAGATCTTCTCGATCTGGAAGCCGTGCGAGGGCTTGAACCAGTCACCGGCGCCGGTGCCCGCGTCGCGCTGCAGGAAGCTGCGGTAGAAGCCCTTCGCACCGGACAGAAAGGCGCGCGGACCCGTGATGCCCGCGCGCGCCATCTCCGCGGCGAGCAGGCCGTTGCGCACACCGAGGCCGGCGTGCACGCGCTTGATCGAGCCGCCGGTCGAGCTGTATTCGGTGGTGCCGGCGGCGTGGCTCAGTGCGATCGCGAGCGTGTGCAGCGTCGCTTCCTCGTCGAGGCGATGGAGCTTCGCGGCGACGGCGGCGGCGCCGAAGTTCGACAGCACCGCGTGCGGATGGAAGCCGCGCTTCAGCAGATCCGGCGCGGCCAGGCAGCCGATGCCCGTATACGCCTCGTAGCCGGCGACGATGGCGACGAGCACCTCGTCCAGGCTCGAGCCCAGCGCTTCGCCGAGGGCGAGCGCGGCCGGCACCACGCAGCAGCCGGGATGGCTGGCGCTCGCACGGTGCGCGTCGTCGTACTCGAAGCCGTGGCCGTAGATCGCGTTGACGAAAGCCGCATCGACCGCGCCGACCTGGTGAGGGCTCGCGACGATCCGGCTGATCCCCGGCGCGCGGCGGGCGAGCGCGAATTCGAGGATCTGCCGCGACCACGGCAGGCGCGCGCTGCCGATCTGCACGGCGAGCTGATCGCGCAGCAGACAGCTTGCCGCGGCGCGCGTCGACGGTGTGAGGGCGGTGGCCTCGAGATCGTGGATGAAGCCGACGAGGGCCTGTTCGAGCGGCGGACAGTCGAGCCGTGCCGCCGCTTTCGCTGCATCGACGGATGCCGTGTTCATCGAGCACCTCCGGTGGAATGAATGGCAATGCTCACGATCAGGGATCGAGCGCCGACGTCGCGACGTCGACCGCGCAGCCGCCGCCATCGACGACCATCGCATGACCGCTGACCATCGAGGCGTCGCTGGACGTGAGGAAGGCGCAGACTGCCGCGATCTCGGCCGGCTGCGCGACGCGCCGCAGCGGAATGTGCTGCGTACAGCGCGCATACGCTTCCTCGACCGTGATGCCGTCGCGCTGCGCGAGATAGGCCATGCCGTCGTCGGCGAGCGCGGTCTTGACCCAGCCCGGGCACACCGCGTTCGCGCGGACGCCGCGCGGGCCGAACTCGCGCGCGAGCCATTTGGCGAGGCCGACCACGCCGTGCTTCGCCGCGGTGTAGCCGACGACGCCGGCGGGACCGGCATAGAGGCCGGCGGTCGAGGCGATCAGCACGATCGAGCCCTTGCGCTCGACGAGATGCGGCATCGCTTCGCCGACGAGGTAGTACGGCCCGCTGAGGTTCACGTCCAGTGCCCGCGTCCACGCCTTGTCGCCTTTGACGGAGACGACACCCGGGCTGGACAGGCCCTGCGTCGCGACCAACGCGTCCAGCGCGCCGAAGCTCGCGATCGTCTGCGCGACGACGTCGCGCAGCGCCTCGCGCGAGGTGCCGTCCGCCGGCAGTGCGAGCGCGCCGATGTCCTTCGCCAGCCTCGCGAGGCCGTCCGCGTTGACGTCCGTGATCGCGACCCGCGCGCCTTCGTCGGCAAAGCGGCGCGCGGTCGCCGAGCCGATGCCGCCGGCGGCGCCGCTGATCAGCACGAACTCGGGCATGCGACGTCGATGGGCTTCGGTCATGGTCATGTCCTCTCTCTCTCATTGAGATCCCGTAGCCCGGAAGGAGCGCAGCGGAATCCGGGCGACGATGGCGCAGGCGCATAGGCCTTCGCCCCTTCATACGCCCGCCCGGATTCCGCGCCGCTGCGCGGCGCTTCTTCCGGGCTACAGGGATCGTGTTGGTCGTTTCAAATCACGCCGGCCTCGCGCAGGGCCGCGAGCTCCGCGTCGGGCAGGCCGAGCAGGCCGCCGTAAATCTCGCCGTTGGCCGCGCCCAGCGCCGTCGCCGGCTGGTCGAACTGCGCGTGACAGCGCGAGAAGTGGATCGGCAGCCCCATGCCGACCGCGTCGATCGGGCCGACCTCGGGATGCTCGAGCTTCATCACCGCGCCGCGCGCGTGCATCAGCGGATCGTGCAGCACGTCCGCCGGCGCGCGCACGCGGGCGCAGGGAATCTGCCGCCGCTGCAGCTCGGCGAGTATTTCCGCGCAGGAATGGCGCCGCGTCCAGTCCGCGACGAGCTCGTTCAACATCGCGGCGTGCTGCATGCGCGGGCCGCGCGTGCTGTAGCGCGGATCGTCGACGAGCTCGGGCCGGCCGACGACTTTCATCAGCCCGCGGAACCATTCCGGCTGCATCGCGATCACGGCGACATAGCCGTCGGCGGCGGGATAGACGCCGAAGGGCACGAGGCGATCGTGGTAGTTGCCGGTGCGCAAGGCGTAGCCGGCCTCGGCATAGACGTCGAAATGCTCCTCGGCGACCAGCGAGGCGAGGCAGTCGAGCATCGACACCTTCACGTGCTGGCCCTGGCCGCTGCGGCCGCGATGGATCAGCGCGCTCAGGATGCCGTTCACCGCGTAGAGCGGCGCGATCAGATCGGCGATCGGCAGGCCGCAGCGCGTCGGCGGCCCGTCGGCGAAGCCCGTGACCTCCATCAGGCCGCTCAGTGCCTGCACGATGATGTCCATGCCCTTCAGGCCCGGGTAGGGGCTCGGATCGCCGAAGGCGCTGATCGACGCATAGACGAGGCGGGGATTGCGCGCGCTCAACGCGGCGTAGCCGACGCCGAGCCGATCCGCCGTGCCCTCGCTCATGTTCTCGATCACGACGTCGACCTCGTCGACCAGGCGCAGCAGCAGCGCGTGGCCGCGCGGGCTCTTCAGATCGAGCGTCACGCTCTTCTTGTTGCGCGCGCGGTTCAGCAGCGACAGCGAGATCTCGTCCGCGGCCGCCTGGCCGAAGCTGATCCCGTTCGCGCCGACGAAGGGCGGATTGGTGCGCGCGATGTCGCTGCCGCCCGGCGCTTCGACGCGGATGACTTCCGCGCCCAGCCCGCCGAGCAGCAGCGAGGCATAGGGCCCGGCGAGCGCGACCGTCAGATCCAGCACGCGGATGCCGGCGAGCGGGCGGGCGAGGGTGGAATCGTTCATGCGCGTCATGTACCTGTGCTCGTGTGCAGGGGCCGGCAGGATCAATACGACTTCGGCAGCCCCAGCACCTTGTTCGAGATGAAGTTCAGCACCATCTCCTGCGACACCGGCGCGAGCCGCAGCAGCCGCACTTCGCGCCACAGACGCTCGATGTGGTACTCCTTCGCATAAGCGTAGCCGCCGTGCGTCTGCATCGCCTGATCGCAGGCCTCGAAGCCGGCGTCGGCGCCGAGGAACTTCGCGGCGTTCGCCTCGGGCCCGCAGGGCTTGCGCCGGTCGTACAGCGACGCCGCGCGCAGCGCGACCGCCTCGGCGGCCTGGAGGCGGATCCAGCACTCGGCGAGCGGATGGGCGACGGCCTGGTTCATGCCGATCGGGCGGTCGAAGACGACGCGCGTGTTCGCATAGTCCGTCGCGAGGTCGAGCGCGGCGCGCCCGATTCCGATGCCTTCCATCGCGACGACGATGCGCTCGGGGTTCAGGCCGTCGACGAGATAATGGAAGCCGCGGCCGACCTCGCCGACGACGTCCTCGTCCGCGACCTCGAGGCCGTCGATGAACACCTCGTTGGAATCCACCGCCGCGCGGCCGAGCTTGTCGATCACGCGCACGTCGCAGTGGCGGCGGTCGAGATCGGCGACGAACAGCGTCATGCCGTCCAGCGGCCGCTGCTCGTCGCGCGGCGAGGTGCGCGCGAGCAGCAGCACCTTGTTCGCGTTCTGCGCATTCGTGGTCCACACCTTCTGGCCGTGGATGACCCAGCGATCGCCCTTCTTCTCGGCCTTGGTGCGGATGCGCGAGGTGTCGACGCCGGCGGTCGGCTCGGTGACGCCGAAGGCCATCAGCAGCTTGCCCTGCGCCATCGCCGGCAGGATGCGGCGCTTCAAGCCCTCCGAGCCGTGCCGCAGGATCGGCTGCGGCGGGAAGACGTAGAAATGCACGGCCGAGGCGCCGCTCATGCCGGCGCCCGAGCGGCCGATCTCGCTCAGCATCATCGCCGCCTCCGTCACGCCGAGATTCATGCCGCCGTATTCCTCGGGCAGCAGGATCCCGAGCCAGCCGGCGTCGGCGAAGGCATGGACGAACTCCCAGGGATACTTCTCTTCCCTGTCGCAGCCGCGCCAGTAGGCGAGCGGGAAGCGCCGCGCGAGCTTGGCCGCGGCGTCCCGGATCTCCTGCAGTTCCTGCTCGCGGGCCGCGAGGATGTCGGCGTGCGTGTCCATCGAGCGACCTCCGTTGCGTTCAGCGCGCCAGCGCTGCGGCGAGCGCGATGATCTCGCGCGCGGTCTCGACGTGCGCGATGTCGATGTGCTCGCCGTCGTAGATGCAGGAGGCCCGCCCTTCGGCGCTCGCCTTCGCATGCGCCTCGATCATGCCCTGGTAGTAGGCGACCTCGTCGGCGGAAGGGCTGAACACTTCGTTCGCCGCCGCGACGTTCGACGGGTGCAGCAGCAGCTCGCCCGTCATGCCGAGCTCGCGGTTCTTCACGACGTAGGCCCTGAGGCCGTCGAGATCCCTGACCTGCTGCCAGATCCCGCCGATCGGCAGCTTGCCGGCCGCACGCGCCGCCATCACGACGCGCGACTTGAAGTACAGCGACTCACGGCCTTCCGCCGACCACACGTAGCCGAGCGCGCGCGCGGTGTCGGCGTTCTTCGCCGTCGCCCCGACCAGCGCCGACACGCGCGGCCGCTGCGCGATCTCGTAGGCGAGCTCCATCGAGCGCGCGGTCTCGAGCAGCGGGATCAGCCGCGTCGTCCCGATCGCGATGCCGCAGCGGTACTCGGCCTCGGCGAGCATCATCGAGATGCAGTCGATGTCCTCGGGCCCGCAGGGCTTGGAGATGAAGATGCCTTCGGTGTGCGGGCCGACCACGGCCAGCACGTCGTCGAAGTCGTAGAGATGCGGGCTGCGATTGATGCGCACGTACAGGCGCTGCCCCTGCCCGGCGAGCCAGGCGAGCTTCGACGCGACGAGGCCGCGCGCTTCGATCTTGAAATCGGGGGGCACGCTGTCCTCGAGATCGAGAATCAGCGCATCGGCGCCGGCGCCGGCCGCCTTCTCGATCATCGATTCCTTGTTGCCGGGCACGAAGAGAAAGGACCGAACTCGTTTCATCGCTGGAATGTCCATGGAGATTGCCTCGATCTGTCGCTTGCTGCGCTGTACCTGGCCGAGCAGCGCGGAGCGCATCGGCCGTGGCGGACAACGTAGCGAGCGGCGAGGGGCGGGACTAGCGGTATGTGAAGAAGAGAGGATTCTCGAACTGCGAAGGGCGGGCGCTCCACGGGACGTTCGGAGGCCGTCGTACCCGCGCAGGCGTTCAGGCCTCTTCAACATCGCAACCTGCATTTTCGATTTTTTCTCCGTGTTCTCCGTGGCAGCGCGCAGCGCAAGTTCGGTCTTCGTAGCCCGGATGAGCGCAGCGAATCCGGGATCGGCGTTTGCTGCAGTTCGGACGTCCGAGAAAGCTCGGCGCTGCGAGTGAAGGGCGTGGTGTAACGGCTGTGCGTGGCGAGCATCGCGGATCCCGGATTCGCTGCGCTCATCCGGGCTACGGAATCGGATGTCCCGTCTCCGCGTGCAGCGGAATTCCCGCTACACGGACGTCGTTCCGCGCCGGCGCTGGACGCTGCCGTTGACGAGCAGATCCTGCCGCATCAGATCGGCGGCCTTTTCTCCGATCATCACGCAGGGCGCATTGGTGTTGCCCGAGGTGATCGTCGGCATCACCGAGCCGTCGGCGACGCGCAGCCTTTCGACGCCGTGCACGCGCAGTCGCGCATCGACGACGGCCAGGGGATCCTTGCCCATCCTGCACGTGCCGACCTGGTGCCAGCCGCAGTTGCCGCTGGTCTGCAGGTGCTCGAGGATCTGCTCGTCGCCGCGCACGCCGGGACCGGGCAGCACTTCGGCGACGATGCGCGCGGCGATCGGCTCGCTCGCCATGATCTCCCGCATCCTGCGCACGCCGACGATCGTGCGCGCGGCGTCGTCGGGATCGGACAGGTAGTTCGGGTGGAAGCTCGGCGGCACCAGCGGATCCGGGGACGCCAGCTCGAGCCAGCCGCGTGAGCGCGGATTCAGCAGCACGACGCCGGCGCTGACGCCGGGAAACGAATCGACCACCACCGCGCCCTTCGGGTGGAAGGTATAGGACAGCGGCCGCAGCACCATCTGCAGATCGGGGCGCGGCTGGGCCGGCGAACTGCGCACGAAGGCGGCGGACTGCGAGGCCGAGATCGCGAGCACGCCGCGGCGCATCAGCAGGTACTGCAGCCCGGTGAGGTATTTGCGCAGGCCCGAGACGCGGCGATTGAAGGAGCTCTCCGGCGTCGTGCGCCAGATCATCGGCGCGAACCAATGGTCCTGCAGGTTCTGTCCGACGCCGTCCAGGCTCGCGAGCAGCGGTATGCCGTGGCGGCCGAGCATCGCCGCCGGGCCGACGCCGGACACCATCAGCAGATGCGGCGAGTTCAGCGAGCCCGCGCTGAGCACGATCTCGCAGGCGGCCTCGATGATCCGTCGCGTGCCGTTCTCGAGCACTTCGACGCCGGTGGCGACCCTGTCCTCGAAGACGATGCGCAGGACCTGCGCGCCGTCGAGGATCGTCAGGTTCGGGCGCTGCCGCACGGGCTCGATGAAGGCCGTGTACGAGGACTCACGCCGGCCGTCGCGTATCGCATGCTGGTGGAAATCGATGCCCTCGTAAGGCGGCGCGTTGTGATCGGTCGTGCGCGGAATGCCGATTCGCTCGGCGGCGCGCAGGTAGTCCTCGATCGTCGCGCTGCGGAGCACGGGATCGCTGATCCGCATCGGCCCGTCGGCGCCGTGATGCGCGCTCGCGCCGCGGCTGTTGGACTCGGATTTCTTGAAGTAGGGCAGGACCTCGTCCCAGCCCCAGCCCTCGTTGCCGAGGCGTGCCCATGCGTCGAAATCCTCGGGATGGCCGCGCATGTACACCATGCCGTTGACCGAGCCCGTGCCGCCGAGCACGCGGCCGCGCGGCCAGTAGATGCTGCGCTCCCGCGCATGCGGTATCGGCGCGGTGAAATAGGACCAGTTGATCGCCTTCTCGAGGAACAGACGCCCCATGCCGGCCGGCGCGCGCACCCAGAAGCGATCGGCCTTGCCGCCGGCTTCGATCAGCAGCACCGACAGCTGCCTTTCTTCGGACAGGCGGCTCGCGAGCGCGCAGCCGGCCGAGCCCGCGCCGATCACGATGCAGTCGTAGGTGCTCATGACGAATCCTGCGCTCCCGTGGACGATGGTGCGTGCTTCAGTCCTTGAGGTACTGATCGAAGCCGGCGTCGAAGTGGCTGCCGGCACCGAGCGGCTGCGCGCGAATGACCGCGCCGAGCAGGGTCGCCGTTTCATCCCCGATCGCGCGCCAGCTGTGCGTGACGCCGCGATCGACGATCAGATCGCCCGCGCCGAGCTCGACGCCGCCGGTCTCGAGCTCGAGCATGACCCGGCCGCTCAACACGACGACGTAGTCGATCGAGTTCGTCGCATGCCAGGCCGACGGCTTGCCCGGCTCCGCCGTGAACAGCACGAAGAAGCTGGAGCTGTCGAAGGTCTCGATGCCGAAGCGCGCCGCGCCGTCCGCGTTGCCGCGGTTGTCGACCGGGTAGGTGTCGGTTCGCCAGATCACCACGGGCGGGCCGTCGTAGGTAGGGAGCTGGTCGAGCGTCGCGTCGGAGATGACGCAGGATTTGCCGTGCTCGTCGAGACCCGTGACGACCCGCCGATGCTTGAATGCCATGATGTCCCCTCCTTCTATATCGCAAGCCGGAACGCTCAGCCCGACAGGATCTGTTTCAACGCGGTGAATTCACGCAGGCCCTCCGGGCCGCACTCGCGGCCCCAGCCCGAGCGCTTCACGCCGCCGAACGGCGCGGCCATCGTCGGCCCGAAGGTGTTGACCGCGACCGAGCCGGCGCGGATGCGACGTGCCAGCGCGAGCGCGCGCGTCCGATCGGCCGAGTAGACGCTCGCCGCGAGCCCGTAGTCCGAGTCGTTCGCGATCGCGATCGCCTCGTCCACGTCGCCGTAGGGCAGCACGGCGGTGACGGGGCCGAACACCTCTTCCTGGGCTAGGGTGTCGCCGGGGCGAACGCCGGTCAGCAGCGTCGGCTCGAAGTAGTAGCCCGTGGCCTGGCTCGCGGGACGTCCGCCGCCGCAGGCGAGCGACGCGCCTTCCTCCAGCGCCGTGGCGACGAAACGCTGCGCGCGCTCGCGCGCCTCGCGATTCGCGAGCGGACCCTGATCGGTGTCGGGCGCGCAGGGATCGCCGATGCGCAGGCGGCGATAGGCGCCGGCGACGGCTTCGACGATTTCGTCGTGACGCGCGCGCGGCACGATCAGCCGCGACAGCGCCGCGCAGATCTGCCCCGAGCCGCTCATCGCGCCCGCCACCAGCGAGCGCAGCGCCTGCTCGAGATCGACGTCCGGCAGCAGCACCGCGGGCGACTTGCCGCCGAGCTCGAAGATCGTCCGCGGCAGGCGCTCCGCGCTCTCGCGCAGGATGTCGATCGCGGCGCGCGGGCCGCCGGTGAAGGAAATCAGCTCGAAGCGCGGATCGCGCACGAGGTGACGCGAGATCTCGACGCCGCCGGGCAGGATGCTGAGCACGCCGGGCGGAAAGCCCGCCTCCAGCGCGCAGGCCGACACCAGCCGCATCGTCAAGGCCGATTCGGGCGCCGCCTTGACCACCACCGAGGCGCCGGCGAGCAAGGCGGGAATCACCTTCGAGCCGATCGTCGCCAGCGGCCCGTTGTAGGGCATCACGGCCAGCACCGGCCCGACGGGATCGTGCTCGAGGCTGAGCTCGCCGACCGGCGTCGAGCGCAGGCTGGGCTCGAGCGCCTCCTCGGCGACGGCGAGCGCCGTGCTCCACGCGGCCTTGGCCGCGAACCGATGCAGCGTCCGGCTCCAGCGCAGCGGCATGCCCGCCTCGATGGCCCAGGCCATGCCGAAGTCGTCGAAGTGCTGCTCGAGGCGCGCGCAGAACGCGCTGCAGATCTCGACGCGGCGCGCCACCGGCCAGCGCGGCCACACGCCGCGAAACGCCTCCGCGGCCGCGGCCGCCGCGGCGTCGGCATCGGCCAGCGTGGCCATCGCGACCTCGGCGACGACGGTTTCGGTGGCGGGCGAGATCACCGGCGTGCGCGCGGCCGCCGCCGAGGGCCGCCACGCGCCGCCGATCAGCAGCGCATCGGGCTGCGGCACGCGCAGCCCACCGCTCAGCACGAGCTCGGGCCGCTCAGATCCTGGCATGCGTTGCATCGGACTCGCTCCTGCGCCGACCGCGCGTCACGCCGGCCGCTTCAGCATCAGGCCGAGACGCGTCGCCTCGCACACGATGTCGCCTTTCTGGTTCACGCCGACGTGCTTGAAGGTGACGATGCCGGCCTGCGGATACTTCTTCGATTCGCGGCGCTCGACGACCTCGGTGCGCGTCGTGACGGTGTCGCCCGGGAACAGCGGGTTCGGGAACTTGACGCCCTCGAAGCCGAGGTTGCCCATCGTCGTGCCCTGGGTCAGCTCGCCGACGGTGACGCCGCAGACCAGCGCGAGCGTGAACATGCTGTTGATGATGCGCCCGCCGTACATCGTCGTCTTCGAGTATTCCTCGTCGAGATGCAGCGGCGCGAGGTTGTGCGTGATCGCGGAGAACAGGGTGTTGTCGTACTCGGCGACGGTGCGGCGGATCGAATGCTCGATCACGAGCCCCGGCGTCAGCTCTTCGTAATACTTTCCGGCCATGGTGGTGTCCTCTCTGGCAAGGGTGAATACGTTGCGAGTGGTCGTTACGCGATCGCGCCGGCCTCGCGTAGCGCGGCGCGCTCGTCCGCGCCGAAGCCCCAGTCGGCGAGCGCCTCGTCGCTGTGCTGGCCAGGGCTCGGCGCGCCGCGCTGGATCGCCGGCGGCGTGCGGCTGAAGCGCGGTGCCGGCGCGGGCTGCACGACGCCGTCGAACTCGACGAAGGTGTCGCGCGCCTTCAGGTGCGGATGCGCAGGCGCCTCGGCCATCGACAGCACGGGCGCGAAGCACACCTCCTTGCCGTCCGTCAGCGCGCACCATTCTTCACGCGTGCGGGTCTTGAACACCGCGGCGAAGCGCGCGCGCATCGCCGGCCAATGCTTGCGATCCTCCTGCGCCGGCAGATCTTCGTCGGCGAGGCCGAGCAGCTCGAGCGTGTTGCGGTAGAAGCGCGGCTCGTTCGAGCCGAGCGCGATGTACTTGCCGTCGCGCGTCTCGTAGACGTTGTAGTAGGGCGCGCCGGAATCGAGCCGGTTCGCGCCGCGCTCGTCGTGCCACAGACCGCCCGCGCGCATGCCGTACATCAGCGCCATCAGCGAGGCGCTGCCGTCGACCATCGCCGCGTCGACGACCTGGCCGCGCCCGCTGTCGCGGCATTCGAGCAGCGCGCTGACGATGCCGAGCGCGAGATAGAGCGCGCCGCCGCCGAAATCGCCGGTGAGGTTCAGCGGCGGCACCGGCGGCCCGCCCGGCGATCCGATCGAATGCAGCACGCCCGTCAGCGCGATGTAGTTGATGTCGTGGCCCGGCGCGAGTGCGAGCGGGCCGTCCTGGCCCCAGCCCGTCATGCGGCCGTAGACGAGCCGCGGGTTGCGCGCGAGGCAGTCGCCGGGCCCGAGGCCCAGGCGTTCGGCGACGCCGGGACGAAAGCCTTCGACCAGGGCGTCGGCCGCGACTAGCAGGCGGCGCACGGCCTGCAGCGCCTGCGGCTTCTTCAGGTCCATCGCGATGGAGCGCATGCCGCGATGGATCAGCATGTACTTGTGCGGCATCGCGAGGCCGCTGTCCGAAGGCGTGATGCGATCGATGCGGATCACGTCCGCGCCGAGATCGGCGAGCAGCGCCGCGGCGAACGGCCCGGGGCCGATGCCGCCGAGCTCGACGATCCTGATCCCGTGCAAAGGCCCCATTGCAGCGTCCTCCTCGAGTCGCGGTTCGGGAAACTCTGCAAGCGCAGAGCGGAACTTCCTCAGGCGCCGAACACGATGCGCTCGCGCGACTGGTGCAGGCAGGCGACGGTTTCCTCGACCAGGCGATGCAGCACTTCGCCGGCCGGCCGCCGATCGCGGATCAGGCTCGCGCCCTGGCCGGCCGGCAGCGCCTGCAGCTCCCTGTGATCCGCCGCCGCGGCCGCGAAGCGGAACGGCGCGACCGCGAGGCGCTGCAGCGGATACGGCAGCAGCTCGTCGTCGTGGCCTTCCCAGACTTCGGTGAAGCGATTGCGCAGCTGTCGCACGTAGAGGCCGTCGAACAGCAGCGAGCGCACGGTCTGGTCGTAGCCGGCCTCGACGATCGACTGCTTGTAGTTCGGTCCAACGCTGGACTCGTCGGTGCTGATGAAGCGCGTGCCGACCCATACGCCCTGCGCCCCCTGGGTCAGGAGGCCCGCGATCTGCGCGCCGTTGACGATGCCGCCCGCGGCGACGACGGGCACGGTCGCGAACTCGAGCACCTCGGCGAGTAGTGTGATCAGGCCGACGTCGCCGGTGTGACCACCGCCCTCGGTGCCCTGCACCGCGACGACGTCGGCGCCGTTGCGGATCGCCGAGCGCGCATGCGCGGCCTTGCCGACGACCGCGACGACCTTGACGCCGTGCTCGTGGCAGGCGTCGACGGCCCACTTCGGCGTACCCAGCGCACAGGCGACGACCTCGACCTCGTGCCGGAAGCAGATCTCGAGCTTCTCCTTCGCATCCTCGACGCTCATCGCCTGATCGTCGGTCTGCTCGATCGCGATGCCGGCGGCCTCGAGCTCGCGCTGCAGCTGCACCAGCGGACCCGGCAGCCGCTCGAGCTTCACTTCCGAGAGCTCCTTCGGTGCGCGCGCGGGAAAGCCGATGTCGACGCAGACGGGCTTGTCGGTGCGGCTGCGGACCAGCTTGATCTCCTGCTCGACGCGCGCCGGCGTCGGCGATATCGCGGCGATCGTGCCGAGCCCGCCGGCCTTGGATACGGCCGCGGCCAGCGGCCCGAAGGCGACGCCGCCCATGCCGGCCTGGAGTATCGGGTACTCGATCCCCAAGAGATCGCAGAGAGGAGTGCGCAAGGTCGCCATGACGTGTCTCCGGTGCAAAGTTCGAGGCAGTGGAGAGGAACGCTACGGAAGCGCTGCGCGGGAATCACGTCCGTTTTCGCGAAGGCGCGATTCGCCTATCGAGAACGGGGTGGGGACGTGGTGATTTCGTAGCCCGGGTGCAGCGTAGCGCTAAGGTATCCCCACGAAATTTTCAGCGCTGCCCGAGAATTCGCCGGTACTCCTCGTCACTCCCGCGAAAGCGGGAGTCCAGCGGGGGCGCCGTGCCAGAAC
>JBFWSI010000004.1:0-24250 GCA_050248455.1 Gammaproteobacteria bacterium
GTCGCAGCACGCAACGGCGTCGGCATTTACCGGTGTGCGAGAGGAGACCGCCCGATGGCTATCGATTTCTCCCTGACCGATACGCAACGAGAGATCCAGGCCAGCGCGAATGCCTTCGCGGCGCGCTTCCTCGCGCCGATCGCCGAGCAGGTCGCGCGCATCGCCGATCCCTGGGAAGCCTTTCTCTCCACGCGCGAAGCCTATCGCGAGATGGCGCGCGCCGGTTTCACCCGCTCCTTCATCCCCGAACGACACGGCGGCCTCGGCTTCTCGATGATCGATCTGGCGATCGCTTCCGAAGAGCTCGCGCGCGTCGACACCAACGTCCCGAGCACGCTGCTCGCGACCGGCCTCGGCCTGCAGCCGATCATCCAGTTCGGCACGCCCGAGCAGCAGCGCCGCTTCCTGCGCGATTTCGTCGACGACGAAGAGGGCGAGCTGCTCGCCGCGTTCGCGTTCACCGACGTGGCCGGCGGCGCCAATTACGACTCGAACGAGCCGCCGGCCGGGATCCAGACCTTCGCCCGCCAGGAAGGTGACGAATGGGTCATCAACGGGCAGAAGCACTACACGACCAACGGCACCGGCTGGCACAAGAAGGGCGCGCACCTCTACACCGTCGTGTGCCGCACCGATCGCAACAAGGGCGCAGACGAGTCGCTGGCGATCATCGCCGTGCCGGGCAGCACGCCCGGCATCGAGGTGGTGTCCGTGTACGACAAGATGGGCCATCGCGGCGTGGTGACGCCCGCGCTCAATTTCACCGACGTGCGCGTGCCCGTGGACGACATGATCGGCCAGCCCGGCGACGGCAAGCACATCGTCAGCAGGACCTTCAGCTGGACGGCCGCGCTGATCGGCGGCGCCTGCGTCGGCGTGATGCGTGCGGCCTTCGAGCATGCGCTGGAGTTCGCGCGTCGCGAAAAGCGTCTGGGCAACGTGCCCGTCATCGAGCACCAGAACGTCGGCTTCATGCTCGCCGACATCAAGATGCAGCTCGAGGCCGCCCGCTACTTGACCTGGAAGGCCTGCCACGACATGGATCTCACGGGCGGTCGCAGCGAGGAGCTGGCGATCATGACCAAGGTGTACTGCTCGGAGCTGACCGTGAAGGCGGTCTACGAAGCGATGCAGGTCGTCGGCGTCGAGAGCTACATCAAGGACTCGCCGCTCGGCCAGCTGATGCGCGAGGCGATGGTGTTCCCGCTCTACGACGGCGGCAATCGCGGCATCCGCCGCCGCCAGCTGCACGATCTGATGCGCAGGCCCGGCTACGATTCGATGCTCGCGGCGCAATGCCGGCTGCCGCCCGGGGCGTGACGGCAGGCCGGGCCTCGTTCAGCCCACGTGCTCGACGAAATCCCCGACGGTGACGATCTTCATGCCGTTGGTGCCGCCGCTGTGGCCGTGCAGATCGCCCTTGGTGAGGATCACGCGATCGCCGCGCTTCACCGCGCCGATCGCGGTCAGCTGCGCGAGCACCTCGCGCGTGACTTCGGTGTAGTGCACGGCGGTGACGTCGAAATCCATCGGCTGCACGCCGCGATAGAGCGTCACGCGGCGCAGGGTCTGCGGGTTGCGCGACAGCGCGAAGATCGGGATGTCGGTGTCGATGCGTGACATCCAGCGCGTGACCGCGCCCGATTCGGTGAGCGCGGCGATCGCCTTCACGCCGATCCGGTTCGCGCAGTAGATCGCCGACATCGCGATCGCCTGGTCGACGCGCGTGAAGCTCGCGTCGAGCATCGAGTCCGGCTCGTACTCGGTCCACTGCTTTTCCGCCTCGATGCATACGCGCGCCATCGCCGCGACCGCGCGATCGGGATAGCGGCCGACGCTGGTCTCGCCGGACAGCATCACCGCGTCGGTGCCGTCGAGCACGGCGTTCGCGACGTCGAAGACTTCCGCGCGCGTCGGCAGCGGGGCGTCGATCATCGAGTTCATCATCTGCGTCGCCGTGATCGCGAAGCGATGACGCCGTCGCGCGCGCTTGATCAGCTGCTTCTGCACCGGCGGCAGCCGCGAGTCGCCGATTTCGACACCGAGATCGCCGCGCGCGATCATGATGCCGTCGGCGGCGTCGATGATCTCGTCCGCCGCCTCGACGGCCTCCGCGCGCTCGATCTTCGCGATGATGCCGATGCCTTCGCCGCCGGCCTTGTCGAGCAGCCTGCGCGCGGCGTGCACGTCCTCGGCCGAGCGCGGGAAGGACAGCGCAAGGTAGTCGCAGCCCTGCAGCACCGCGTGCTGCAGATCGCGCCGGTCCTTCGCCGTCAGGGCGCGGGCCGACAGGCCGCCGCCCTCGCGGTTCAGGCCCTTGTTGTTCGACAGCTCGCCGCCGGCGACGACCGTCGTCGCGATCGCGGTGCCGGCGACGCGCTCGACTCGCAGCACGATGCGGCCGTCGTCGACGAGCAGCGTGTCGCCGCGCTTGACGTCCTTCGGCAGGTCCTTGTACGTGACGCCGACGCGCTGCGCGTCGCCGGCATCGGCGGCCAGCGCGGTGTCGAGCACGAAGCGCGCGTCTTCCTCGAGCAGGATGGGACCGTTGCGGAAACGCTGCAGCCGAATCTTGGGGCCCTGCAGATCGGCGATCAGCGACACCTCGTGTCCGGCGCGCTTGGCGCCGCGGCGCACGGCGCGAGCGCGCGCCTCGTGCTCGTCGAGATTGCCGTGGGAATAGTTGAGGCGGGCGGCGTCGAGGCCGGCGGCGATGACGGCATCGAGGACTTTGGGCTTGTCGGTCGCAGGGCCCAGGGTCGCGACTATCTTGGTGCGTCTCACGGCCAAGCCCTCGTTCAGAATCTTGAGGTTCCTCGGCATCGGCGCCGCACGCACCGACGCCGCACCGAGCTCGAGCGCTTCCCTAGCTCGCCGTCAGCGTCTCGATGTCGCGCAGCACCAGTTGGTAAACCTCGTCCGCCTGCGCGGGATCGAAAGTCCCATGCTGGATCTTCTTGACGCCATAACCGTCCAACTGATGATGGCGATCGATCGCTATGCCGTGCCGGTCCAGACAGTTCCTGGCGCACTGGAGCGGACAGCCGTCGAGCACGGTGATCCTGCGTCCCGATCTCGCCACGCGAAGCAGCGCCGGCACGTCGCCGCCGATCCCCGCGATACAGGACATCTCGGCGTGATGCTCGCGGTCCAGGCGCACGGCTACGGCATTGGCCAGTTGAGCGGCGCTCGAACAACCCGAGCAGGCATAGATCAATGGTTTCTCGCGACGCGACATCCGTCTGGCCTCCGATCCGATTGGCGCCGTCCCGACGTTCAGCCCCCGGCCCGGTCTTCGAGCGCCGCCACTGCCGGCAAGGTCTTGCCCTCGAGGTATTCGAGGAAGGCGCCGCCGGCCGTCGAGATGTACGACACGCGATCGCCGATGCCGAACTTCGCGATCGCGGCGAGGGTGTCGCCGCCGCCCGCGATCGAGAACGCGCTCGATGTCGCGATCGCTTCCGCCAGCGCCTTGGTGCCGCCGGCGAAGGCGTCGAACTCGAAGACGCCGAGCGGGCCGTTCCAGACGATCGTGCCGGCCGACTTCAGGATCTCGGTGAAGCGCCGCGCCGTGTCCGGCCCGACGTCCATGATCAGGTCGTCCGCCGCGATCGCCGCCACCGGCTTGGTCGTCGCCGGCGTGGTCTCCGCGAATTCCTTGCCGCAGACGACGTCCGTCGGCACCGGCACTTCCGCACCGCGCGCCGTCGCCGCCGCCATGATGCGCCGGGCGGTGTCGAGCATGTCGTCCTCGCACAGCGACTTGCCGATCTCGGCGCCGCTCGCCCTGAGGAAGGTGTTGGCGATGCCGCCGCCGACGATCAGGCGGTCGACCTTCGCGAGCAGCGACTCGAGCACCTCCAGCTTGGTCGAGACCTTCGAGCCGCCGACGATCGCGACCAGCGGCCGCTTCGGCGCGTGCAGCGCCTGCTTCAGCGCGTCGATCTCGGCCTTCATCAAGGGGCCCGCGCAGGCCACGGGCGCGTAGCGCGCGACGCCGTGCGTCGAGGCCTGGGCGCGGTGGGCGGTGGCGAAGGCGTCGTTGACGTAGATGTCGCACAGCGCCGCCATCTTCTTCGCCAGCGCCGGATCGTCCTTGTCCTCGCCGACGAGGAAACGCACGTTCTCCCCCAGCACGACCTCGCCCGGCGCGCAGTCGACGCCGTCGATCCAGTCGGCGACGAGCTTCACCGGCTGGCCGAGCATCTTCGTCAGCGCTTCGGCGACGGGCGCCATCGACGCCGCGGCGTCGAACGCGCCTTCCTTGGGACGCCCGAGGTGGGACATCACGATCACGCGCGCGCCGGCCTTCACCGCCTGTTGCAGCGTCGGCAGGCCCGCGCGCAGGCGCGTGTCGTCGGTGATCCTGCCGTTCTTCAGCGGGACGTTGAAATCCTCGCGGATCAACACCCGCTTGCCGGCCAGATCCAGATCGCTCATCGCGAGCATCGCTCAGGCTCCTGCCTTCATCAGCGCGATGGCCGTGTCGAGCATGCGGTTCGAGAAGCCCCACTCGTTGTCGTACCAGGCCATGACCTTGACGAGCGTGCCGTCGATGACCTTGGTCTCGGACGCTTCGACGATCGACGAGGCCGGGTCGTGGTTGAAGTCGATCGACACCAGCGGCTCCTCGTTGTAGTTGAGGATGCCCTTCAGCTCGCCCTGCGAGGCTTCCTTCAGGATCGCCTGCACTTCCTTCTTGTCCGTCGCGCGCTTCGCCTTGAACACGAGGTCGACCATCGACACGTTGATCGTCGGCACGCGCACGGCGAGGCCGTCGAGCTTGCCGTTCAGCTCCGGCAGCACCAGGCCCACCGCCGCCGCGGCGCCGGTCTTGGTCGGGATCATCGACATCGTCGCCGAGCGGGCGCGGCGCAGATCCTTGTGATAGACGTCCGTCAGCACCTGGTCGTTGGTATAGGCGTGGATGGTCGTCATCAGGCCGGCCTCGATCCCGATCTTCTCCTGCAGCGGCTTGACCAGCGGCGCGAGGCAGTTCGTGGTGCACGAGGCGTTCGAGATGATCTGGTGCGAAGCCTTCAGCGACTTGTGGTTGACGCCGTAGACGATGGTCGCGTCGACCGCGTCGCTCGCCGGCGCCGAGATGATGACCTTCTTCGCGCCGCCCTTCAGGTGCAGGCCGGCCTTCTCGCGCGTCGTGAACAGGCCCGTGCACTCCATCACGACGTCGACCTTCAGCTCGCCCCACGGCAGCTTCGACGGATCCTTCTCGGCGAGCACGCGGATCTTGTTGCCGTTGACGATCATGAAGTCGCCGTCGACCTCGACCTTGCCCGGGAAGCGGCCGTGGGCAGTGTCGTAGCGGGTCAGGTGGGCGTTGGTCTTGGCGTCGCCGAGGTCGTTGAGGGCGACGATCTCGATTTCGTTGGTGCGGCCCGCTTCGTAGAGCGCGCGCAGCACGTTGCGTCCGATGCGGCCGTAGCCGTTGATACCGACTCGAATGCTCATCAGCTCAATCTCCTGCTCAAAGTTTCAGGACACTCCGAACGAGTCCGTCCCGGACTTGTTTCGGAGACGGCGAGCCCGAAGCAAGTTCGGGCTCGCCTCCGCGAATCAAATACTTGCGCATTCGATTCGCGAGCGGGCCATCCACGGCCCGCGGAAACTCCGCCTTTGCAGAGTTTCCTGCGTTCGCGAAAGCGACAGGATAGTGCCGCTTCAGCTTCGCAGATAGGAATCGATGCGCAGTTCCACCGCCTGCGCCGTCAGGCCGTAGGCCTCGAACAGCCGGCCGGCCGGGGCCGACGCGCCGAAGCTCGCGATGCCGATCACGTCGCCGTCGAGGCCGACGAAGCGGTACCAGTAATCGGGCCCGCCGGCCTCGATCGCGACGCGTCGGCGCACGGCCGTCGGCAGCACGGCCTCGCGATAGTCGGCGGCTTGGGACAGGAAGACTTCGGCGTTCGGCATCGACACCACGCGCAGCCGCCGGCCGCGTGCGTTGAGCGCGGTCGCGGCGGCGACGGCGACGGCGACTTCGGAGCCCGTCGCGATCAGGATGGCCTCCGGCCCACCGGCCGGCTCCAGCAGCACGTAGCCGCCGCGCCGGATGTCGGCGAGCTGCTCGGGGCTGCGCGCCTGCGGCGGCACGCCCTGGCGCGTCAGCAGCAGGGCGGTCGGCCCGTTAACGCGCTCGACCGCCGCGACCCAGGCCGCGGCCGTCTCGGCGGCGTCGCAGGGACGCCAGACCGAGCAGTTCGGGATGATGCGCAGCGCCGTCGCATGTTCGATCGGCTGGTGCGTCGGGCCGTCCTCGCCGAGCCCGATCGAGTCGTGCGTCAGCACGTAGATCGCGCGCAGACCCATCAGGGCGGCCATGCGGATCGCGTTGCGCGCATAGTCCGAGAAGACGAGGAAGGTGCCGCCGTAGGGAATGAAGCCGCCGTGCAGCGCCAGGCCGTTCATGATCGCGGCCATGCCGAACTCGCGCACGCCGTAGTTCACGTAGTTGCCGCTCGCATCCTCGCGCGTGACGGTGCGGCAGCCTTTCCAGTGCGTGAGGTTGGATTCGCTCAGGTCCGCCGAGCCGCCGACGAATTCCGGCAGCACCGGCCCGAGCTTCTCCAGCGTCAATTGCGAGGACTTGCGCGTCGCGTTCGCGGCGTCCAGCGCCTGGAGCTGGGCCACCGCGTCGCGGGCGACGACCGGCCACGCGCCGGGCAGGCCGCCCTGCGTGCGGCGCGTGAACTCGGCCGCGAGCTCGGGATGCGCGCTCGCGTAGGCCGCATAGCGCCGTTGCCATTCGGCCTCGAGAGCGGCGCCGCGCTCGCGGGCATTCCACTGCGCGTAGGCGTCGGTCGGGATCTCGAAGGGCGCGTGCGACCAGCCGAGCTGGGCGCGCGCCGCCTGGACCTCGTCGGCGCCCAGCGGCGCGCCGTGCGCCACCGACTTGCCGGCCTTGTTCGGGCTGCCGTAGCCGATCACGGTGCGGCAGCAGACGAGCGTCGGCTGCGCGGTGTTCGCGCGGGCGGCGTCCAGCGCCTGCGCGATTGCCGCGGCGTCGTGACCGTCGACCTTCTCGAGCACCTGCCAGCCGTAGGCGCGGAAGCGCGCGACGGTGTCGTCGGTGAACCAGCCGGCGGTGTCGCCGTCGATCGAGATGCGGTTGTCGTCGTAGAGCACGACGAGCTTGCCGAGCCCCAGCGTGCCGGCGAGCGAGCAGGCCTCGTGCGAGAGGCCTTCCATCAGGCAGCCGTCGCCGGCGAAGACGTAGGTGTGGTGATCGACGATCGCGTGGCCGTCGCGGTTGAACTGGGCGGCGAGCATGCGCTCGGCGAGCGCCATGCCGACCGCGTTCGCCAGCCCCTGGCCCAGCGGGCCGGTGGTGGTCTCGACACCCGGCGCATGGCCGTATTCCGGATGTCCCGGCGTCTTGGAGCCGAACTGGCGGAAGCGCTTCAACTCGTCCAGCGAGAGCTCGTAACCGCTCAGGTGCAGCAGCGCATAGAGCAGCATCGAGCCGTGGCCGTTGGAGAGCACGAAGCGATCGCGGTTCGGCCACGCCGGATTCGCCGGGTTGTGGCGCAGGTAGTCGCGCCACAGCACTTCCGCGATGTCCGCCATGCCCATCGGCGCGCCCGGATGGCCCGAATTCGCCGCCTGGACGGCATCCATGGCCAGTGCGCGGATGGCGTTCGCGAGTTCACGACGCAAGGGAGTGGCGGTGGCACCTGCCGCTGCGGATGTGCTCATGCTGGGGTCCTCGGGCCTACGGGGCGGTGGATCGGGCATCGCCGCCGAAGGTGCAAGCAGGCGAGGCGATGAAAGAGCGCGGATTCTACTGCGTGGCAGCGCGTCGCAAAAGCAAACGGCCGGCGGCCGCCGGCGTGTATACCGTGCCGCCGGGAGCGCGGGGAAACGCCGTCTTCCGCGGCGTTTTTCTTCAGGCGGGATCGCCGATCTCGGACTGCGCGATCGTCTCCTGCTCCGCCGCCGCGCCCGTGAACCATTCACGCAGCGGCGGGCTGTCCAGCACGTGCGCGACGTAGGCATCGACCGTCGCATCGCCTTGCACCCCATAGGTCGCGAAGCGGCTGACCACCGGGGCGTACATCGCATCGGCGACCGATACGCTGCCGAACAACCAGGGGCCGGCCGCGGCATGGCGCGCGCGGCACTCGCGCCAGATTGCATGCACGCGGGCGATGTCGGCGCGCGCGGCGGGCGACGGCGCGATGCGCCGCCGGGCGCGGCAGTTCATCGGCAGCTCGCTGCGCAGGGCGCCGAAGCCGCCGTGCATCTCGGTCGCGACGCTGCGCGCGTGCGCGCGCACGACGGGATCGTGCGGCCATGCCGCGGGGTGGCGCTCGGCGAGGGTTTCGAGGATCGCGAGCGACTCCCACACCACCAGCGCCCCGTCGCGCAGCACCGGCAGCTTGCCGCTGGGCGACACGCGGCCGATGGCGTCCGCCGAGCCGGCTTCGAACAGCGGGATACGGGTTTCGGTGAACGGGATGGCGAGGGCTTTCAGCAGGAACCAGGGGCGCAGCGACCACGACGAATAGTTGCGGTTGCCGATCACGAGCTCGAGCATGGAATTTCTCCGCGACGGGACGCGTCCAATGCTGCCACGAGGCCGCCCGGCGGCGCAGCCGGCACGGCGTGCGCGCGGGATCGCCCCCGGGAATCCGTCCCGCAGCGCTCGTCCCCGCCGACGAGCCGGGATGACGCGGCCGGCCGCATCACGCACCCTGAGCACACCCGCCTCGCCGGCTGGCGCGAAAGGCGGCTGGGGCTACTTAGGTAGAAGTTGAATATATGGTTACATCTCCTTATCCGTACGGTATATTCGGCCAAGTCGCCTGCCGTACAACTATCTCTACACGACGCAGGCACGGGGCCGGCCCGCCCGAGTGCCGGTCTTGCCGCTTCCTCACCGGCGGCCTCACAGGCAGAGCAACACGATGACGGGCAGCAACCTGAGCTTCGAATTCTTTCCGCCGCGCACGCCCGAGGCGGTCAGCCGGCTCGAGACCACGCGCGACCGGCTCGCGCGCCATGCGCCGAGCTTCTTCTCCGTGACCTTCGGTGCCGGCGGCAGCACGCGCGAGCTGACGCTCGAGACCGTGCTCGGCATCCGTCGCGCGACCGGCATCGAGGCCGCGCCGCACATCTCCTGCCTCGGCACGCCGATCGCCGATCTGCGCGCCGTGCTCCGCCGCTACGTCGACGAGGGCATCCGCCGCGTCGTCGCCCTGCGCGGCGACATGCCGTCGGGCCTCACGGGCTTCGGCGAGCTGCGCTATGCGAACGAGCTCGTCGAATTCATCCGCAAGGAAACCGGCCGCCAGTTCCACATCGAGGTCGCGGCCTATCCGGAGTTCCATCCGCAGGCGCCCTCGGCCAAGGCCGATCTCGCGAACTTCAAGCGCAAGGTCGAGGCCGGTGCCGACAGCGCGATCACGCAGTACTTCTACAACGCGGACGCCTATTTCCGTTTCGTCGACAGCGCCCGCGCGCTCGGCATCGCGATTCCAATCGTGCCGGGCATCATGCCGATCACGAACTTCAGCCAGCTGGCGCGTTTCTCCGAGATGTGCGGCGCCGAGATCCCGCGCTGGATCGAGCGGCGCCTGCGCGACTTCGGCGACGACCGCCCCGCCATCCGGGCCTTCGGCATCGAGGTCACGGCCGAGCTCTGCGCACGACTGCTCGAGCGCGGCGCGCCGGGGCTGCACTTCTACACGATGAACCAGTACGAGGCGGTGGAGGCGATTCTCCGCCGCCTCGGATCGACCGCGGGCCATGGCCCCAGCCATGACTCAGAACGCGGCACTCAAGCCCTTGCGTGAAGCGCGGTCCGGCCGCGAATCGCCGCGGCCCGCGCTGATCCTGATCGACGACGATCCCCTGATCGTCGACGCACTGTCCTTCCTGCTCGCGCCGCAGTTCGACGTGCACTGCGCGAGCACGCGGACGCAGGCGCGCGCCCTGCTGCAGGCGCTGCCCGAGCCGCCCGCGCTCGCGCTCGTCGATCTGGGCCTGCCGCCGAAGCCGCATGCGCCGGACGAAGGCTTCGCGTTGATCACGGAGCTGCTCGCCTTCAACCGGACGATGAAGATCCTGGTGCTGTCGGGCCAGAACAACCGGCTCAACATCCAGCACGCGCTGACGCTGGGCGCGGTCGACTTCCTGCCCAAGCCCTGCGACGGCGATCTGCTGATCGCGCGCCTCAAGCACCAGCTGATGCTGCTCGACGCCGAGCAGCTCGGCACGCAGCCGGGCCGGCACACGGCCGAGCTGCTGATCGGCAGCTCCGCCGGCATGGCGACGCTGCGCGCGCTCGTCGAGCAGTTCGCGAACTCGCCGTTCCCGGTGCTGATCGAGGGCGAGTCGGGCGGCGGCAAGGAGCTGGTCGCACAGTGCCTGCATCGCGAGAGCCGCCGTGCGCAGGCCCCGCTGCTCGCGCTGAACTGCGCGGCGTTCACGCCCGAGCTGCTCGAGGCGCAGCTGTTCGGGGCCGCGCGCGGCGCCTATACCGGTGCCGATCGCGCCCGCGCCGGTTTTTTCGAGGAGACCGGGCAGGGCACGCTGTTTCTCGACGAAGTGGGCGAGATGCCGCTCGAGCTGCAGAGCCGTTTCCTGCGCGTGCTCGAGAACGGCGAGTTCTATCGCGTCGGCGAGACGCAGGCGCGCCGCGCCGAGGCGCGCATCGTCGCCGCGACCAACCGCGATCTGCGCGAGGCCGTGCGGCGCGGCCAGTTCCGCGCCGATCTGTTCCACCGGCTGTCGGTGCTGACGGTCAGCGTGCCGCCGCTGCGCAGCCGCGGCGACGACTGGCGCGAGCTGCTCGCGCATTTCCAGCGCCAGTACGCCGCGACGGTCAGCCCGTTCACGCTGAGCCGCGAGGCCGAGCAGCTGCTCGCGAGCTATGCCTTTCCCGGCAACGTGCGCGAGCTGCGCAACATCGTGATCCGCCTCGGCACCAAGTATCCCGGCGCGACCGTCGGCGCCGCGGCGATGGCGCAGGAGCTCGAGGCGCAGCTCGGCGCGCCGGCCGGCGACGTCGACGGCGCGGCCGCCGACGCGCTGCGCGCGCGGCTGATGACCGAAGGCTTCAGGCTCGACGACGAGCTCGCCGCGCTGGAACGCCAGTACGTGACGCTCGCCTTCGAGCTCGCGCACGGCAACCTCACCCGCGCGGCACGCCTGCTCGGCGTCAACCGCACGACGCTCTACGGAAAACTGGCCCGACTGGGGCTCAATCCGCCACAGGAGTAGCCGATGTACAGCCAGCATTTCGGGCTCGCCGCGACGCCGTTCAAGATCACGCCGGACCCCGCGTTCTTCTTCCCCGGTGCGAATCGCGGCGCTGTGCTCGATGCCCTCGTCTACGCGATCTCGCGCGGCGAAGGCATCGTGAAGGTGGTCGGCGAGGTCGGCAGCGGCAAGACCATGCTCTGCCGCATGCTCGAGCGCGAGCTGCCCGCGCACTGCGAGATCATCTATCTCGCGAACCCGCGCCTCGCGCCCGACGAGATCCTCCACGCGATCGCGATCGAGCTGCAGCTGCCGCTCGCACCGACGGCGACCCGGCTGGAGGCGATGCGCGCGCTGCACGAGCACCTGCTCGCGCGCCACGCCGCGAACAAGCGCGTCGTGATGTTCGTCGAGGAAGCGCAGGGCATGCCGCTGTCGACGCTCGAAGAGATCCGGCTGCTGTCGAATCTCGAGACCTCCGAGGACAAGCTGCTGCAGATCGTGCTCTTCGGCCAGCCCGAGCTCGACGAGAAGCTCGCGGTGCACGAAATCCGCCAGCTCAACGAGCGCATCACCTTCCGCTTCAATCTCGCGCCGCTGAACGCCGAGGAGATCCGCGACTACCTCAACACGCGCCTGCGCAGCAGCGGCTATCGCGGCGCCGAGCTGTTCGGGGCCAGCGCGGTGCGCGAGCTGACGCGCCACTCGCGCGGCCTGCTGCGCCGGATCAACGTGCTCGCCGACAAGGCGCTGCTCGCCGCCTTCGCCGCGAACGCGCGCCAAGTGCGCGGCAAGCACGTCAGGCTCGCCGCGCGCGACAGCGCCTTCGTCACCGCGCCGGCGTGGCGGCCCGCGCTGTACACCGTGGCCGCGATCGCACTGCTGCTGTCCGGCGCGCTGCTGTCCGCGCGCCTCGTCGCCGGCGATCTGCCGCAGCTCGCGGACGTGCTGCCGGCGCCGAGCTACGAGGACTTCACGCGCTTCAGCACCCTGCTCGCCGCCGATGCCGCGGATGCGCTGGACACGCGTGACGGCGAGGATCCCCGCGTCGATCTGCTGCGTCTCGACGGGCTCGACGCGGTGCGCGCGCTCGATCCGATCGACACCGACGCCGCGGAGGGCCTGTGAGGACATCGCCGCCGCACTTCTCCGCGCCGACGCTGCGCGCAGGCGGCGTGGCCGTCACGCTGGCGGTCCTCGTCGCGGGCTGTGCGCAGATGAAGCCGGCGCCGCTGCCGGAATCGAAGGGGCATCTGAACGTGCAGTCCGAGGCCGCACGGCCGGCCGCGGAAATCCCCGACGTCGTGCCGCAGACGAGCTGGCTGCCGCCGCCGGCCCCGGCGCCGGACGGGGAGCGCTACACCGTCGTCGTCAGCGAAGTGCCGGTGCGCGAGCTGCTGTTCGCGCTCGCGCGCGACGCGGAGATGAACGTCGACATCAAGGGCGACCTCGACGGCAGGGTCACGCTGAACGCGCTCGACCAGACCCTGCCGCAGATCCTCGATCGCGTCGCGCGCCAGGTGAACCTGCGCTACGAGCTCGACGGCAACAACATCCTCGTCGTCCCGGACGACCCCTATTTCCGCACCTACGACGTCGGCTACGTGAACCTCGCGCGCGACACCGATACCACGGTCAACATCGCGACGCAGGTGGCGACGACGGGCGAGGGCGGGGCCGATCAGGCCGGTGGCCGCGGCGGCGCCGGGGGCCAGAACGCGCAGGGCACGAACAGCTCCTCGACGCGCGTGAACTCGCGGGCCTCGAACCGCTTCTGGGAAACGCTGACGCAGAACGTGCTGTCGATCATCGGCGAGGCGCAGACCGCGGGCGGCGAGCGCCTGCAGTCCGATCGACTCGTCGTCAATCCCGAGGCCGGCGTGCTGACCGTGAAGGCGACGAGCCACGAGCACGAGCTGATCCAGGCCTTCATCGATCGCGTGCTGACCAACGCGCGACGCCAGGTGATGATCGAGGCGACGATCGTCGAGGTCAGCCTCAACGATCAGTACCAGGCCGGCGTCGACTGGCAGATCCTGCTCGACGAGGACAAGGCCGGCTTCGGCGTCAACCAGCAGCTGCTGGGCCAGATCACGGACGGGGTCATCGACAACGCCGTGTCGTCCTTCGTCTTCGGCTATACCGATCCGAACGCGAACGGCAAGCTGATCGAGGCCACGGTGCGCCTGCTGCGCGAGTTCGGCGACACCAAGGTGCTGTCCAGCCCGCGACTGATGGTGCTGAACAACCAGACGGCGCTGCTGAAGGTCGTCGAGGAGCTCGTCTACTTCACCGTCGACGTCACCAACACCGACTCGACCTTGAACGCGCAGGGCCGCACCTTCGTCGAGACCGAGGTGCACTCGGTGCCGGTCGGCCTCGTGATGGCGGTGACGCCGCAGATCTCGGCGAACCAGGAAGTGACCTTGACGGTGCGCCCGACGATTTCGCAGAAGATCGGCGACGCGGTCGATCCGGGGCCGAAGCTCGTCACGCAGTTGAACGGCGGCGACGCCGGCGACATCACGAACCTCGTGCCCGTGATCCGCACGCGGGAAATGGAATCGGTGCTGAAGCTCGTCAACGGCCAGGTCGGCGTGCTCGGCGGGCTCATGCAGGACGAGCGCAACACGGGCAATCGCGAAGTGCCCGGGCTGGCGCGCCTGCCGCTGTTCGGCGATCTGTTCTTCGACGTGGACGAGGTCAACAACCGCAAGACCGAGCTCGTGATCTTCCTGCGTCCCGTGGTCATCGAAGAGCCGAGCCTCGAGCGCGATCTGAAGGACTATCGGCAGTTCCTCGGCCAATCCACGGCGGCCGCGCCGGCGAGCGCGAAGCCCTGAACGACGGGCGGGCCAACGATGAGCCTCCTGATGGACGCGCTGCGGAGGGCCGAGGCGGAGAAGAAGAACGCCGCGGCGCGCCATGACGAGCTGTCGATCGACCTGCCGGAGACCAGCAACGAGCTGAGCCTCGAGCCCTTCGAGGCGTCGACCGAGCGCCCGATGCGCGTGCTCGGCGACGACACCGCCTACGACGAGCAGGCCGCGCCGACGCGCCAGCAGCCGCCGCGGCCCGAGCGCGCGCGCGACGCCCCGGACAGCGAAGCGAGTCCGTTCCTGACTGCGCCCGGCCCCGGCAGCGCCGTGCAGCCGACCATCGTCACCGCGCAGACGGTGTTCGAAGCGACGCGCGGCGGCAGCGTGCCGCGTGCGCTCGTCGCGATCATCGTCTGCACGGTGCTGCTCGCCGCGGGCCTCACGGCGGTCGGTCTCTATGCGTACCGCCAGACGCCCCCGACCCACGACATTCCCTCGCCGCGCGTCGCCGCGCAGATCGAGCGCCGACCGGAACCCGCGGCTCCGCCGGTCACGGTGTCACCGCCGGTCGCCGCGCAGCCGGCGCCCGTGCCCGCCGCGCCGGCGCCGGCGCCGCCCGCGGTCGCGCCGCCCACAGAGATCGCCCCCGAGGCCGTCGTCGCGGACACGGCGCCCGTCGCGGCCGCGCCCGCGGCGACCGCGCCACCGCCGTCCCCGCCGCGCACGGTCACGGCGCCGCCCCTCGCGCGCACGCTCGCCGCCGAGATCCCGCGCGACGCCGAGATCGCGAGCGGCGAGCTCAGGATCGCGAAGCGCAGGACCGGCGGCGCGCTTGCCGACGACGTCACGCGCGCCTACGGCGCCTTCCAGCTCGGCAAGCTGGACGTCGCCGCCGATCTCTACCGCCGTGCGCTGGCGCGCGATCGCGGCCGCGTCGATGCGCTGCTCGGGCTCGGCGCGATCGCGATGCGTCAACAGCGCCTCGCCGATGCGCACCGCTACTATCGCGAGGTGCTCGCGGTCTCGCCGCGGCATCCGGTCGCGAGCGCGGCGCTGTTCATGATCGAAGGCGGCGAAGGCAACGATGCGACCGAAGCGCGCCTGAAGCTGCTCGCCGATCGCGATGCGGACAGCCCCTATCTGCGCTTCGCGCTCGGCAACCTGTACGCGAAGCAGCGGCGCTGGACCGATGCGCAGGAAGCCTATTTCGCGGCGTATTCGCGCGCGCCGGCGAACGCGGACTACGCCTACAACCTCGCCGTCGCCCTCGACCAGCTCGGCCAGCGCAAGGCTGCGCTCGACTACTATCGCAAGGCGCTGGATCTGCGCGCGCCGGGCGCGGCCTTCGATGCGGCGCGCGCGCACGATCGCGTCGCGGCGCTGCTCGGCACGCCCTGAGCGGCGCCCGCGATCGCCGCCGCGCGCCCGCCGCCATGAGTCTCGCGAAGAAGAACCTGCGCATCGGCGAGCTGCTCGTGCAGAAGGGCGTCGTGAGCCCGGACCAGGTGCGCATCGCGCTGACCGAGCAGAAGCGCAACCGCGATCACCTCGGCAAGATCCTCGTGCGCCTCGGCTTCGCGACCGAGGCCGTGATCCTCGACGTGCTGGGCGGCGCGCTCGGCCAGCAGAAGGCCGATCTGAACAAGGTCGTCGTCGACTCCGAGGCGATCCGCATGATCCCCAAGGATCTCGCGCGGCGTTTCCACATCCTGCCGCTGACCTTCGAGGCGAACCGGCGCCGGCTGACGATCGCGATGGCCGATACCTTCAACGTCGTCGCCCTCGATCAGATCGCGGCGCTGATCGGATCGGACATCGAGATCGTGCCGCTGATGGCGGGCGAAGCCGAGATCGAGAAGGCCATCGATCAGTTCTACGGCTTCGAGCTGTCGGTCGACGGCATCCTGCAGGAGATCGAGACCGGCGAGATCGACTACGAGAGCCTCGACGCCGACAGCCAGGAATACAGCCAGCCGGTGGTGCGGCTGGTCAACGCGCTGCTGTCGGACGCGGTCAAGCGCGGCGCCTCGGACATCCACTTCGAGCCCGAGGAAGGCTTCCTGCGCTTCCGCTATCGCATCGACGGCGTGCTGCGCCAGGTGCGCAGCCTGCACCGCAACTACTGGTCGGCGCTCGCGGTGCGCCTGAAGGTGATGTCCGGCCTCGACATCGCCGAAACGCGCGCGCCGCAGGACGGGCGCATCACGCTGTCGCTGTCCGGCCGCCAGATCGACTTCCGCGTGTCGACGATCCCGACGGTGCACGGCGAGAACATCGTGCTGCGCGTGCTCGATCGCCAGAAGGGCATCGTGCCGATCGACGAGCTCGGCCTCGACGACGACGTGCTGCACCTGTTGAAGCTGATGGTCGCGCGGCCCGAAGGCCTGATGCTCGTCAGCGGTCCGACGGGCTCGGGCAAGACGACCACGCTCTACAGCGTGCTCAACCATCTCAACACCGAGTCGGTCAACATCATGACCCTGGAGGATCCCGTCGAGTACCCGATGGGCATGATCCGCCAGACCTCGCTGAACGAGGCCGTGCGCCTCGACTTCGCGAGCGGCATCCGCTCGATGCTGCGCCAGGATCCGGACATCATCCTGGTCGGCGAGATTCGCGACGAGGACACCGCGGCGATGGCCTTCCGCGCGGCGATGACGGGCCACCAGGTGTTCTCGACCCTGCACGCGAACTCCGCGCTGGGCGCGATCCCGCGGTTGATCGACATGGGCGTGCGGCCGGACATCATGGCCGGCAACCTGATCGGCATCCTCGCCCAGCGCCTGGTGCGCCGCCTGCGCAAGGGCTGCGCGGAGCTCTACGACCCCTCGCCGATCGAGCGCCGCATCCTCGCCCTCGACGAAGCGCAGCAGCTGCAGATCTGCCGCGTCGCCGCCGAGTTCCGCCACGCCGAGCACCAGGGCTATGCCGGGCGCACCGCGCTGATGGAGCTGCTGAAGTTCGATCGCGATCTCGACGATCTGATCGCGCGCGGCGCGAGCGCGCGCGAGCTGCTCGCCGCCGCGCACTCGAAGGGCTTCATCCCGCTCGCCGACGTCGCGGTCAGGCGCGTGCTCGAAGGCGTGACCACCCTCGACGAGATCTCGCGCGTCGTCGATTTGACCGATCGGGTCGGCTGATGACCCGGGTCGTGACGTTCGAGCTCGACGTAACCGGGATGAGCGGCGCGAATCCGGATTTCCGTGAGCGCTGGAATGTTGGATTTGCCACAGAGAACACAGATAACACGGAGGGGAAAGAAAAAGATGGGAAAGGGATTTTCTTCTTCCCTTCTTCCTCTGTGTTCTCCGTGTTCTCTGTGGCCATACACGGCCTTTCCGCGCGCGGAGCGATCCGGATACGCTCCGCTCATCCGGGCTACGAGACGAGGATGAGACGCTGAGCGATGGAAGTCTTTCGCTACAAGGCCATCGACGAGCGCGGCCGCCTGCACCGCGGCCGCGCGGACGCGATCAACGCGGCCGATCTCGAGACGCGGTTGTCGCGGCTGGGGCTCGATCTGATCGATTTCCGCGAGCTGAAGGCGGCGCGTCACGACGCCGGCCGCGCCGGCATCCGGCGCGTGGATCTGATCACCTTCTGCTTCCACCTCGAGCAGCTGATCCGCGCCGGCGTGCCGATCCTCGAGGGCCTCGCCGATCTGCGCGACTCGATCGGCAACCGCCGTCTGCGCGAAGTGACCGCGGCGCTGATCGAGTCGATCGAGGGCGGCAAGAACCTGTCGGGGGCGATGGCCGATTTCCCGGCCGTCTTCGATCCCGTGCTCGTCAGCCTGTTCCGCGCCGGCGAGCAGAGCGGCCGCCTGACCGACGTGCTGCACAAGGTGATCGAGAACCTGAAGTGGCAGGACGAGCAGGCTGCGCTGACCAGACGCCTCCTGATGTACCCGGCGGTCGTCGCCCTGGTGCTGGTGGCGACCTTGCTGTTCATGATGCTCTACGTCGTGCCGCAGCTCTTGAGCTTCCTCGCCAACATGGGCCAGGCGCTGCCGCTGCAGACCCGCGCGCTGATCGCCTTCTCGCGCTTCTTCTCGCAGTACTGGTATCTCGCGCTGGGCCTGCCGCTCGCGGCAGTCGCCGCGGTGTGGATCGCGGCGCGCACGAGCCCGGTGTTCGCGCAGCGGCTCGACGACTGGAAGCTGCGCCTGCCGATGCTCGGGCCGATCGTGAAGAAGATCATCGTCACCCGCGTCTGCAACGTGTTCTCGATCATGTACACCTCGGGCATCACGGTGCTCGAATGCATCCGCGCCGGCGAGGAGGTCGCGGGCAACCGCGCGATCGGCCGTGCGCTGCGCGACGCCGGGCGCATGATCCAGGACGGCGGCGGGATCAGCGCGAGCTTCGCGGCGACGGGCCTGTTCCCGCCGCTGGTCGTGCGCATGCTGCGCGTCGGCGAGAATTCCGGCGCGCTCGAGGAAGCGCTCGAGAACGTCAGCTATTTCTTCAATCGCGACGTGCAGGAGTCGGTCAACAAGCTGCAGGCGATGCTGCTGCCGACGATGGTGATCGTCCTCGGCGCCTTCATGATGTGGATAGTGGTGGCCGTGTTCGGCCCGCTGTATGAGCTCTTCACCCACATCAAGATTTAGCGCGACCGAGCGGCGCGTGCTGCTGCTCGCGGCGGAGCGCGCGACGCTGTATCTCGCGCGCGCCGGCCGCGTCGTCGACGCGCTGCAGTTCCCGGCCGGCGACGAGGGCCTCGCCGCCTTCGCGCGCTATCTCGCCGCCGCGCCGAGCGCGCCGGTCGCGATCCTCGTCGACGTCGTCGAAGAGGAATACCGGCAGGACACCATTCCGCACGTCTTCGGGCGCGATCGGCGCGCCGTGCTCGGGCGCAGGTTTGCGCGCCAGTTCCGCGGTACGCCGTACTGGCTCGCGCTGGCGCAGGGCCGCGAAGCGGAGGGCCGGCGCGACGATCGCGTGCTGCTCGCCGCGCTGACGCGGCCGGAGCTCGTCACGCCCTGGGTGAGCGAGCTGCTCGCGCAGCGCGTGCCGATCTCGGGCATCCATTCGCTGCCCGTGCTCAGTCGCGAGCTGCTGAAGCAGCTCGGCGCCAAGGGGCAGAACGTCCTGTTGATCAGCGTGCAGCAGGCGAGCGGCCTCAGGCAGACCTTCTTCCGCGACGGGCAGCTGAAGATCAGCCGCCTCGCCGCGATGCCACGACCGGGCACCGTGCCGTATGCGAGCTACGTCAGCTCCGAGCTCGACAAGCTGCGGCGTTATCTGAACAGCCTCGCCCTGACCTCGCGCGACGGGCCGCTCGAAATCTACGTGCTGTCGCACGGCGACATGCTCGCCGAACTCGAGCAGGAGTGCCGCGACACCGATACCGAGCTCTATCGCCTCGTCGACGTCGCCGAGCTCGCGCGCAAGCTCAAGATCCCGGGCGAGGCGCGCACGCCCTACGCCGACGTGCTGTTCGCCCAGCTCCTGCTCGACGCGCCGCCGCGCGAGCAATACGCGCAGCCGGACGAGACGCGCTACTACACCCTGCATCGCACGCGCATCGGGCTGCTGGTCGCCGGCGTCATCATGCTGCTCGCGAGCACGGCCTACAGCACGCTCAGCTTCGTCGAGGCGCTGGGCCTGAAGCAGCAGGCGCTGGACGCCGCGCAGAAGGCGGACTTCTACCGCGATCGCTTCGAGCTCGCGCGCCGCGGCCTGCCGCCGACGCCGGTCGAGCCCGGTGACATCAAGCAGGCGGTCGACGTCGTCGCCGCGCTCGAGGCGCGCCGCGCGACGCCGCTGCCCTGGCTCGCCGTGCTCGGCGCCGAGCTCGCGAAGGCGCCGGGCATCCGGCTCGACGAGGTGCAGTGGACCGTCGCCGCCGATCCGAACGTCGTGCCCGGCGCGCGCGCGGATGCCGAGGTGCCGCCAGAAGCCTACATCGCGCCGGCCGCCGCGTTCATGCAGTACGAGATAGGCATCCTGCGCGGCGAGATCACACCCTTCGAGGGCGACTGGCGCGCCGCCATCGCGCGCATCGATGCGCTCGCCGCCGCGCTGCGCGCCCATCCGCGGGCGGTGCGCGTCGACGTGATCGCCTATCCGCTGGATCTCGAGTCGACGTCCAAGGTCAGCGGTGCGGCGAATGCGGCGCCGGAAGCGCAGGCCGCGCGCTTTGCGCTGAAGCTCGTGCTGGGGGTGCCCGATGGCATACACGCCGGCTGACTGGTCGGTGCTGCGCGGCGCGCTCGGCGTATTCGTGATCTGCGCGCTGCTGTCCGCGATCATGCTCGGCGCGACGCACTTCTTCGCCGAGGACATGGCGAGCGAATTCCGTGCCCACCACGGCAAGTTCCGCGACGCGAGCCGCAAGTACCTGTCCGTCGATCAGGACGAGCGCGCGATCGCGGAGCACTATCCGCATTTCGTCGATCTCTACCGCCGCGGCGTCATCGGCGACGAGCATCGCCTGTCCTGGGTCGAGGCGCTGCGCGGCGCCGCGGCCGAGCTGGCGCTGCCCGCGCTGTCCTACGACGTCGAGGCGCAGCAGCCTTACCAGCCCGACTTCACGCTCGCGACGGGTGCCTTCGACGTCCGCGTCAGCCGCATGCACCTGGGGCTGGGACTTCTGCACGAGGGCGATCTCGAACGCCTGTTCGATGCGCTCGCGCGCCGCGCCGAAGGGCTCTACAGCGTGCGTGCCTGCGATCTGCGACGCAGCGCCGGCGAGGCGCGGCCGGGCGCCCGGCTCGCGGCCGACTGCCTGCTCGAGTGGTACACGCTCGAGCTGCGCGGCAGTCACATCGATCTCTCCGCCCGGGACGACGCACCGTGACTCGCGCGCGCGGCTGGCTCCTGGTTCTCGCGCTGTGCGTGAACGCCGCGGCGGCGCGCGATCTCGGGCGCCTCTTCTTCACGCCCGCCGAACGCGCGGCGCTCGACGCCGCGCGCAGCGCGCCGCCGCTCGCTGCCGCCGACGAAGCGCCCGAACCCGCGGCGGCGCCGCCCGAGCCCGCGCCGGACGCGGCGCCGGCAAGCGCCGCGGCGCCGCTGACCGTCGAAGGCCTCGTGCTGCGCGCCCACGGACCGTCGACCGCCTGGGTCAACGGCACGCCGGGCACGCGCAGCGAGCTCGCGCATGCGGACGGGGGCAAGCTGCGCATCGCGCGCGATGCGGTGGAGCTCGATGCTGCCGCGGCGCGTGCCCGCGTCAAACCCGGCCAGATCTACGATCCTCGAGCCGGGCGCGTCGTCGAAAGCTTCGAGCGCGCGCCGCCGGACGTCGCCGAGCCCCGATGACGCCGCGCACCGCCGCTCCGTCACGCCAGCGCGGCGTGGTCGTGCTGCTGGTGCTCGCGCTGCTGCTCGCCGTCGGCAGCTTCGTGGTGGTGCGCGCGCTGAACGAAGGCGTACGGCGCGCACGCGACGATGCGTCGACGACCGCCGCGAGCCTCGCCGCGGCGGAGCAGGCGCTGCTCGGCTATGCGCTGCGCTATCCGGACGATCCCGCAATCACCAGCGCGACCGCCGGCCCCGGCCACCTGCCCTGTCCCGATACGCGCTTCGATGCCGGTGACGTGCCGGGTCAGGCCGATCCGCCCTGCGCGCAGTCCTCGTCGACGGAGACGGGCCGTCTGCCATGGCGGACGCTGGACCTGCCGGATCTGCGCGACGCCGACGGCGCGCCGCTGTGGTACGCGCTCGCCGATGCGTTTCGCAACAACCCGGCCGGCGTCGTCAACCCGGACACGCGCGGGGAGCTCAGGCTCGACGACTGCGGTGCCGCCGCGCGCGACGTCGCGGCGCTGCTGTTCGCGCCCGGCGCCGGCCTCAGCGGCCAGGATCGATCGACGGCAAATGCCGCCGTGCGCTACGACGCGGTCAACTATCTCGAAGGGCAGAACGCCACGCGCGGCGACGGTTGCTTCAGCTCGCTGACCACTCCGATCGCGAACGACTTCGTGCGCGTGATCGAGCGCTCGACGCTGATGACGGCGGTGCAGAAGCGCGTGCTCGCCGACGTCGCGAATGCGCTCGAACGCTATTTCGACGATCCCGACGGCGACGACGTCGACGGCGTCGATCCGGACTGTGCGGCGGCGAGCCTGCCCGACGACTGCGACGACGCCCTGCCCTGGCTCGCGCCCTTCGAGGATCCGACGACCAGCGCCTATCGCGGCGTCGCCGGCACGCGCCGCGGCCTGTTGCCGCTGCGCCGGGTCGGCGTCGATTTCGCGGCCGACTTCCACGCAGTGTGGCAGCTGACCAGCGGCGGCACGCTGACGAGCACCGGCAGCTCGCCGCCCGATCCGGCCTGCGTGCGCAGCACCGGCGCCGTCTGCAGCCTGCAGCCGACGGGTTTCGGCGCGGCCGCGAGCTACACCAGCGAGGTGCGCGGCAGCGGGACCGCGCCGTACGGCGCCGGCGTGTGCCGCTGGCAGGGCGGGCGGGCGATGCGCTGCACGACCACGCTGAGGATCGAGGATCCCACGGGCTCGGGAAACTTCGTGCAGCGTTCGTTCACGCTCGACGTCGACGGCCTGCCGCGGCAGCTTGCGCCGCCGTCGGCGACGACGCCGCGGCTGGAGGATACGCGCGTCGTGGCGACGGCGCTGGACGCTGACGCCTCGATCCGGATCACGATCGCCGACACCCTGCAGCCCGCGAACAGCCAGCTCGGCGTCGCGGTGCTCATGCTTCCCGGCGGCACCTCCATCACCGACTTCGCGCTGCTCAACGTGCCCTACGATCTCGAGGTCGACGACGACGAGGCGATCGATCCCGCCGCGCGCCGCTCGCCCGGCGAGCTGCCGCAGTGGTTCACCGCGAACCTGTGGCAGCAGTTCGTGTTCGTCGCCTATGCCGATGCCCATGCACCGGGCAACGTGGCGAGCGACTGTGTCGCCGGCACCGACTGTCTCGAGCTCGCGGACACGCGGCATCAGGCACCGGCGGTGACGCACGCCGACGTGCGCGCGCTGGTGCTGGCCGCCGGCACCGCGCTCGCGACGCAGGCGCGGCCGGGCGCCGATCCCGCGCAATGGTTCGAGGGCGAGAATGCGAGCCTCGACGATCGCTACGAGACGCGCGACGAAGCGCCGAACTTCAACGACGTGCTGCTGAGGCTGTCGCTCCATGACTGATCCGCGCCTGCACCGTGCCCACGGCCTCACGCTGATCGAGATGGCGGTGGTGCTGATGATCCTGGGCCTCATCGTCGCCGGCCTGCTCGGGCCGCTGGACACGCAGCTCGAGGCGCGCGATCGCCGCGAGACGCTCGCGCAGCTCGAACGCGCGCGTGACGCCCTCTACGGCTATGCCGTCACGCGCGGCCGCCTGCCCTGTCCCGACGGCGACGGCGACGGCCTGCCGAATCCGACCTTCGATCCCGCCGACAAGGCGAGCGCGCAGTGCACGGTCGCCGAAGGCTTCCTGCCCTGGGCTGAGCTCGGCCTGCCGCCCGGCGATGCGTGGAGCAATCGCCTGCGCTATCGCGTGCGCGCGCTGCTCTACACCTGGCCCGACAGCGACGGCCTGTGCAACGGCAACGCGAACGGCGAGCTCGATCTGTGCGCGCGCGGCGACCTGACGATCCGCAGCCGCGGTGACAATCCCGCGACGAACGGCGCGCAGGAAGGCAAGTTCGCCTTCGACGCCGCGACCGAGGTGCCCGCCGTGGTGGTATCGCACGGACGCAACGGCTACGGCGCGACCAGCGTCGGCGGCGTGCCGCGCGTGGATCCCGGCGCGCCGGACGAAGTCGAGAACGCGGACGGCGATGCCGTCTACTTCACGCGCGGCTACACGCCGGGCGACGCGGCCTGCAGCGACGACGGCGACGAGAGCACGCCGCTCTGCGAGTTCGACGACCTGGTGCTGTGGGTGGTGCCGACGGTGCTCAACGACAGGCTCGTCGCCTCGGGCAGGCTGCCGTGACGCGCGGCGACGCGCCGAGCGCGGCCGACCGACAGCGGCGGTACGGCACCCGGGCGAGAATTTCCGCATGCGTCCCGACTCGCTGAACATCACGCTGCCGGACTGGACCGCCGACTGGCTCGCGCGCCAGCCCGAGGCCGTCGACGACGCCGCGCGCATGCGGCTCGCGATCGGGCTGTCGCGCGAGAACGTGCTCGCCGGCAGCGGCGGCCCGTTCGGCGCGGCGGTGTTCGATGCCGACGGCGCGCACCCGCTCGCCGTCGGCGTCAATCGCGTCGAGCCCGCGAACAACGCCTGCCTGCACGC
>JBFWSI010000005.1:0-23012 GCA_050248455.1 Gammaproteobacteria bacterium
AAATCGGCGATGCGCGGGTCCTCGAAAGATTCGCGCTCCATCACGTGACACCAGTGGCAGGTCGAATAGCCGATGCTGAGGAAGATCGGCTTGTCCTCGCGAACCGCGCGCGCAAAAGCCTCCTCGCCCCACGGATACCAGTCCACGGGGTTGTGGCGGTGCTGCCGAAGATAGGGTGACTGCTCGCCGGCGAGGTGGTTGGCGCGGCGCGGCGCGGGGGCCTGGGACATGGGCTGCTCCGGAAGAAACGCGGGGCTGCCCGTTGCGGCACGGACAGCGGGTCGCAGTGTACAGGCTGTCCGCGCGGGCTCGCAGCGGACGATCCGCCGCGCCGCTGTCCGTCCGCGCGGCGATCAGAACATCTTGCCGATCAGTATCCAGCCGCGGCCGCTGCGATCCTTGTCGGCCTGCGCGTCCTCGGGCCCGAGCTTCCACGCCCACGCGGCGCGCACGGCGAACCCATGCGACTCGGCGACATTGAAGCCGACGCCCGCGCCGGACAGGTAGCGCGTCCTGTCGCCCGGCCCGAAGGGATCGTGGATGAGCTTCACGCCGCCGGTGTCGACGAAGGCGAGCACCTGCGGCAGCACGCCGCGCCACACCGGCAGGTTGTAGCGCAGCTCGACGTTGGCGAGGAAACCGTCGTCGCCGGCCGCCTCGCCCTGCGGATAGGCGCGCACGCCGCTCGCGCCGCCGAGCCAGAACTTCTCGGCCGAATCGAGATTCTGCGACGCGAACTGGCCGCTCAGGCTGGTGTAGAGCGACAGCGGTCCGCCCAGCGACTGCAGGCGCAGCAGCGAATAGCTGTACTTCTGGTAGGCCCCGGCGGCGCGCGTCGTCGCGCGATCGAAGCGACGCAGCGCATCGGACTCGATGTCGAGCTCGCCGGCCTCGATGTTGGCCGTGAACGCGCTGACCGCTCCCGCGCCGACGCCGTCGCGCCAATCGCCGGACAGGCCGCCGAACACCGACCACAGCGCGCGATCGGCGGAAGTCGGCGGGTTGTCGGTATCGTCGCGCAAGGAGGTGTAGTCGGCGCCGCCGCGCACGTAGAGATTCGCGCGCGGCAGACGAATCAGCGGATAGCTCAGCGACACGCTCGGCATCAGTGCCGAGCCTTGGGCGCCGAGCGGCGCGAAGTCGTCCTTCAGCTCGTAGTGCACGGCGCTGAAGCTCGTGTGCAGCGTCAGACCGTCGACGCCCAGCGGCACGCGGTAGCCGAGACGCCCGCTCTGCAGCTCGTCGCCGGAAGTCAGCACCCGCAGATCGAGCAGATCGCCGAGACCCGAAGGACTCGCGATCTCGGCGTAGCCGCCGAGCCGGTAGCGTCCGATGTAGCGGTTGCCGTAGTTGTCGGCGGTGACTTCGCCCACCACGCGCGGAGTCGCGGCGGCGTCGACTCTCAGCGTCGATTCACCGGTATGCTCGCCCGGCCGCAGGGTGCCGACGACTTCGCCGACCCCGCCGAGATCGCGGATCAGGAGCAGGCGGCGATCGAGCGCGTCGCGTTCGATGACGCGATTGGCTTCGATGCGCGCGAGATGCCGTTCGAGCACCGCGTCCTTCACCAGCGAGGCATTGCCGGGCTCGGGCCTGCCGTAGACGCCTTCGAGCACGGCGATGCGCACGCGGCCGTCACGCACTTCCTGCGGCGGCACGTAGGCGCGGGCGACGAGATAGCCGTGTTCGCGATAGTGGCGCGTGATCGCGAGCGCCGCCGCGCGCAGATCCGCGAGCGTCAGCTCGCGCTGCGTGAAGGACGCGACGAGCTGCTCGAGCTCGGCGGACTCGAACACCGTGACGCCGTCGAAGACGTAGCCGTCGACGCGAAAGCGCACTTCGGTGTCGCCGCCCGCGGTCTCCGCCGGCAGCGGTGCTTCGACGGGCGGCGGCGGCGCGCGCGGCAGCTCGAGATCGCGCGGACGCAGTTCACGCAGCGTCGTGCCGGCGTCGGGCACGAACTGGGCGTGCGCGAACAAGGGGGTGAGGCTGCCGATCAGCAGCGCAAGCAGGCCGCGCGCGCGAAGCTTCCCGCACGCGAGAGGAGTCCGTTCCGAATCCATGGATGCGTTCGCGCGCGAGCGCGCGTTCCTTGTAGGAGTACCCGCGGATTATCGGGAACGAACACCGACATGCGCAACCTTCGTGACGCCTGTCGTGTGCAACGTCGGACACCGACGGCGCGCATGGGCAGCGCGCCGTCGGCGACAATGAGGCTCGAGCGCTGTCTCAGCGCGCGACGGCCGTCAGCGCGTCGTAGGACGTGCCGGGTGCTGCCTTGTATTCGAGGTGGACGATGCCGTTCTCGATGCGCGCCGAATTCGCTTCGACGACGCCGTCTTCGTTCATCGCGCTCGCATGCGGCGCAGGCCCGGCGTCCGGCTTCACGATCACTTCGAACGGCGAGCGCTCCGCGGCCTGCGCCGAAAGCGCAGTGCAGATGAGCGCGAGGCTCAAGCCACGGCGCAGGACGGAATGGGATGCGGGGATGTTCTCGTGCTTGCGGTACGCCATTGGGGCCACCTCCCTATGCGGCTCATGCCGCTGGGAGAGGTAGCGTCGAGGCCCGCCGGCGCCTTGAGCAGGGAACAGCGACCCGGATCACGCATTCGCGCGCCGGCGCCCCGGCAACGGCGCAGGGGACGAGCGCGGGCGCCGAAGACCGCTCTCCGGCGTCCGGGGCGTCCGTTCAGGGCGTGCGTGCTTCCGGCGGCAGCAGGATGCCTTCGTCGACGATGTCGAGCCGCGCCAGCCCCGCGATCGTCGGCAGCGGCGGCCGATTCTGGCGCGCGGCGATGATCGCTTCGGCACTGCCCTCGTCGCCGCCCGGCGCGAGCGGCAGCCCGTTCGGATCGAAGACCGTCAGCGTGCCGTCGACGTAGACGATGCGATAGTTCGTCGCCGTCAGGCCCGAGGGCGTGATCGCGTAGAGTCCGGCGGGCGACGTGAGCTCGGCCGCGGTGGCATAGGCGATCGTGCCGCCGAGCACCGAGCGATCCTCGCCGAAAGCGAAGCCCTCGAAAGTGGCGGCGAAGCGCGGGTTCGCGACGCCGACGGCGCGCGTGGCGTCCATCGCCCGCACCGTCAGCGGCCGCGGCACGATGTCGAAAGTGCCCGGCGTGAAGCTCAGCACGTAGTTCGGATTGCCGAGCGTGCCCTGTCCCACCGCATAGGCGCCGACGTCCTCCCCCGGCGCGCGCACGAGGCCGCCGGCGAGCACGCCCTCGGGTATCGTCGCGAGCGAGCCGCCGGTGACCGTGTAGCCGAGCGCCGGATCGGGATCGCCGTACTGCTTGCTGCCGCCCGTCACGGCAATCGTCACCGCGCGCGGGGTGATGGCCAGACTGCCGGGCGTGAAGTCGATCGCGTAGTTCGGATTGCCGAGCGTGCCCTGCGTGATCGCATAGCTGCCGACCGTCTCGCCGGCACTGCGCGCGAGCGAGCCGCCCAGCGCGCCGCCCGGAATCGTCGCGAGCGAGCCCGCCGTCAGCGTGTAGCCCAGCGCCGGATCGGGATCGCCGAAGATCTTCGTCGCCGGATCGACCGCGATCGAGATCGGGCGCGGCGCGATCGTGAAGTCGTTGCCGACGAAGGTGATCGCATAGTTCGCATTCGCGAGCGTGCCCTGCCCGATGCCGTAGGTGCCGACGTTCTCCCCTGCCGCACGGGCGAGATCGCCGCCCAGCGCACCGCCGGCGATGCTCACGAGCGAGCCGGCGGTGATGGTGTAGCCGAGTGCCGGATCGAGCTCGCCGAACACCTTGCCCGCCGCGTTGGCGGTGACGGTGATTGCGCGCGGCGCGATCGTGAACGTGGCCGGCACCACCGCGACGGCGTAGCCGATCGGCGAGGCCGCAGGCGTCGCGCCGAGGGAATAGGCGCCGACGATTTCTCCCGCTGCACGCGTCAACACGCCGTCGAACGCGTCGGCGAGTGCGTCGCCGGGCAGCAGGCCCGCGGTCGCGTAGCCGAAGCTCGCCGGATCGGCGTCGCCGAAGATCTTCCCGGCGTCCAGCGCCGTGACCGTCAAGGTCGGCTGGAACGAATAGACGAAATGGTTGCCGGCCTCGATCGCCGCCGGCGGCGCCGAGTCGATCGTGCGGTCGTAGAAGTTCGGTCGTGCGTTGCCCGGCGCGAGGCCGTTCGGCACGTTGCCGGTGGGGCTCGTCGCGTAGACCAGCCAGCGGCCGTTCGGCGTCGCGATCGCGCCCGCGCCGCTGTCGTTGAGGAAGTTGCCGTTGCGCGCGGCGAGCACGACGTCGCCGTTCGCGCTCGTCAGCGCCGCGCCGGCAGCGATCCGCAGATCGCCGTTCGCCGTCGCGGTGAAGGTGCCACCGCTCGCCGAGCTGTCGAGCAGGAGCGCGTTCGCGTCGTTCAGGCGCACGCTGCCGGCGGACGCGCGCGTCGCGACCGCGCCGACGAAATCGTTCGCGGCATGATCGAGCGCGATCGAGCCGGCGCCCGCGTCGACGTCGGTGCGCCCGCCGACGTTCAGCGCGCCGTCGCCGGTGACGTTGCCGTTGGTCGTGATGTCCAGATCGCCGTTCACGCGCGTCGCCGGCAGCGCGATTGCACCGTTGCCGGTGATGGCGAGATTCGCGAGCGGCGAGGTCTGGCCGATCGCGGCCTGCAGATTCACCGGCCCCGCGCCGTTCAGCGCGAGTGCGCGCGGCGTGCCGTCGCTGTCGATCGTCGCCGTCAGACCGAAGCGAATGGCGCCGCCGGCGCCCGGCGTCGTGGCCGCTCCCGGCCCGCTCGTGATCGCGATGTCGGCGGCGAGCGTCACGGGCCCGTCGATCGCCACCGCGCCGCTCGCACCACCCGCGCCGTTGCGGCCTTCGCCGCCGCTGGTGACGATGTCCTGCGCGAGCGTGAGGCGCGGGTTCGTGCCCGCCACCGTCAGCGACACCGCGCCGCCGGCCCCGCCTGCGCCGATGCTCGCGGCCGTCGAGCCGCGGGTATCGATCGCGCCGGCGGCGACCGTGTTGCCCGCGATCGACACTGCACCGCCGCTGCGGCCGATTTCCGTCGTCGTCGTGCCGCGCGTCGCCACGTTGCCGACGGCGACTGCGCCGGTGGTGCCCGCATCGATCGTGACCGCGCCGCCGGCCGCGTCAGGCAGGCCCGTCGTCGTGATGTCGCCGGTCGCGATGCCGCCGCTCGCGCGCAGCGCGACGGCGCCGAGCGGCGTCGTGCCGCCGAGCGCACCGCCCGTGAGGCGGCCGTTGCCGGCGTCGACGGTGAAGGCGCGACGTGCGCCGCCGCCGCTGTCGATCGTCGTCAGCGACACATTGCCGCCCACGCCGGGCGTGCCGCCGCTGCCGCCGGCGGTGGTGACCGCGACGGCTGCGCCCAGGATCAGCGGATCGGCCGTCGATACCGCGCCCCCCGCACCGCCGGCGCCGCTGCCCGTGCCGTCGCCGCCGCGCGCGCTGACGTTGCCGTTCAACGTCAGCGATGGTGTCGCACGCGTCGAATCGAGCGTGATCGCGCCGGCGCGGCCGCCGGCATCGTCGCTGCCGCCGGCGTTGCCGCCGTCGGCGCTGAGGCCGCGCGCACTGACGCTGCCGCCGGACAGCACGATGTCGCCGCCGCTGCGGCCGCTGCCGGTAGAGGTGCCGCCGGAGGCCGCCACCGAGGCCGCCGTGATGTTCAGCGCGCCCTGCGGATTCGCGCTCAGCGTGATGGCGCCGCCGTCGCGGCCGGCCGTGCCCGTGGTCGTCAGGTTGCCGAGCACCGTGACGTTCTGCCCCGTCGCCGTGATCGTGCCGCCGCCGGTCGTGATCGGCGTGCGCAGCGCGACGTTGCCGAAGCCGTCGGCATCGCTGTCCGCGCGCAGCACGACGTTCAGCCGGCCGACCGCGCTGCCGCCCGTCTGCGAGATCGGCGCAGTGATGCCGACGTCGTTGTGTGCGCTCAAGCTCAGCGTGACGTCGGCGGCGCCGGCGGACTTCTGGATCAGGGGGCTGCCGAGCAGCGTGATGTCGCCCGCGCCGCTGCCGCCTCCACCGGTCGCGATGGTGACGTTCTGGCCGGCGTTGAGGGCCGCCGTGATCAGGTTCGCGCCGAGCGTCGCGCCGCTCGCCGTCGAGGTCCAGTTCGGCCCGTTGACGCAGCCGCCGAGACCGACGCACTGGTTCACAGTGGCCGAGATCACGATGTTCAGCGGATCGATCAGCCAGGTGCCCGGCGCGCCGGCCGCGGCACTGACCAGCGGCGTGTCGGTGACCTCGAGGCTGCGCTTGCCCGAGGTCTCGACGAAGCCGCCGTTTCCGCCCGCGGCGCCGCCGGTCGCGGCGAGCCGGCCGTGGATGCGCGCGCTGTCCGCGGCGTAGACGACGACCTGGCCGCCGTCGCCCTGCGCGCCGGCGCTCGCGTCGATGCGCGCGTCGCGGCCGACGAACACCGCCTCGCTGTTCGGGAGCGGCCCCTCGCCCTGCCGGCTGCCGCCGACGTGGACCGTGCCGCCGCCCGCCTCGCCCGCGGCATCCACGCGCGCCGTGTCGATCAGCGCAATGCGGCGGCCCGTGATCTCGATCGCGCCGCCGGCCTCGCCGGCCTCGTCGCCGCGCGCGGCGATCGTGCCGCTGGCCTGCACGACGCCGTCCTCGCCGCCGCCGAGGCGCACCACGCCGCCGGCGGTGCCGACGCTGTTCGCCTCGATCACGCCGTCGTTGTTGACGACGGTGTCGAGCAGCGCATCGCGCGCGCGCGCCGTCAGCAGCACCGCGCCGCCGTCGGCGCGGATCGCGCCATGGTTCTCGACCAGCGCCTCCAGCGTCGCGCGATCGACGCTGACGTCGACGAGGCTGGACTCGTCGAGGCGCAGGCTGACCTGCTCGCCGGCCGCGAGCGCGACCGTCCCGCGCGGCGCTTCGATGCGCCCCGCATTCGTCACCTGCCGGCCGAGCAGCGCGACGTAGCCGCCCTCGGCGGCGCGCAGCGTTCCTTCGTTGACGACGCGGCCCTTGCCGCCGGCGTCCGTGAAGCGGGCGCTGCCGGCGATGAAATCCTGTGCGGAGAGATCGAGCGTGGAGGCGACCAGGCCGCCGACGTCGACCTGCGCGCCCTTGCCGAACAGCACGCCCTGCGGGTTGACCAGATACACCTGGCCGTTGGCGAGTATCCGGCCGTGAATCTCCGACGGTGCACCGCCGATCACGCGATTCAGCGCGACCGCCGACGCATCGGGCTGGCGGAATTCGGTGCGCTCGCCGGCGGCGAGCGAGAACGACTGCCAGTCGATCGCGAGCCGCGACGACTGTTGCGTGATCACCTGATTGCCGGGGCTGCCGCCGATGCTGCCACTGCCGCCGACGACGACGCCGCCGCTCGGATCGGCGACCGCCGCCTGCGCGGCGAGGCCCAGCGTGAGGGTGAGACGGCGCACGGCGATACGCCGGCGCAGGCGTTGCTCGACGCGCAGGCGCGCCGGACGAATGACAGTCTGAGACATCGACGATACTTCCCTATGTTTCGAACTTCCCTGCGTGGCGCTCGCCGAGCGCGTCGCGCGACCCGGCACGACGCTTGCTGGCGGCGAGTCGGCGGGCGCGGTGGCCCGCCTCGACTCCGAACGTGACTATATCGCGAGCCGGCGTGCGGCTCCCCCGGAATGTTTCCCCGTGCGCCTCGCCGAGGCGCAGAGCAATCTGCGCCGGCGCGCTCAGAAACCGAGCGCGCCGCTCAGGAGCTGCGCGGTGGACGCGCCGCCCTGCTGTTTCACGTAGTCGACGACGACGGGCACGAACTTGCCGATCAGCTTCTGTTTCATGCCGAGCTGTTCGAAGGCCGGCGCGAGCTGCTGCAGCGTCGCGAGCTTGCCGCCGACCCCCGCGACCTCGCCGCCCGGCACGCCGGTCCCGCCGAGGGCCGTGCTGCCGCCACCGAGCGCGCTGCTGCCGCCCAGCGCCTTGGCCGCCGCGCTCGCGAGTGCGCCGCCGGTCCCGGACGTCGGCGCCGCCGTGCCCAGCGCCGGCGCGGCCGCGAGATAGCTGCTCATGTCGGGGACCGCACCGCTCAGCTGGGCGAAATTGCCGGCCGTCATCTGGTTCTTCGCGAGCTGGAAGATGGAGCCGGCGCCGCCGACGGCCTGGGGCTGGCTGACACCGAGCTTGCCGACGAGCAGGTCGGTCAGACCCGCGGCCGGTGCGGCCATGGACCAGATGCCGCCGAGACAGATCGAGAGCACGACGACCAGGGTGCGCAGGCGCGTGGAGCAAGACGTGAACATGGGCAAACTCCTGTTGAAGTAGCGGTGATCCGGCACCGTGACCGGCAGTGTACAGATTCGCGCGGCGACTGCGGCCAGTGCGCGTCGAATGCGCGAGCATTCGAGACGCGGGGGCGAGGTCGGACGAGTCCCGGATGCGTTCGTCCGGACCTTCCTTACACTGCCCGCTGGGTCGCGGGGGAGGAGCATCGATGGCGACGGATGAACGGGCGCGTAACGGGCGGGGATTCCCGCGTTCAATCCCGCGCGGCCCGGCGCCGATACCGGGCTCGATGTCCGCTTCCATCGTCCGTGCGCCGCTGCTCGCCTGCCTGCTGCTCCTCGCTGGCTGCGCCGGCGCGCCGGCGCCGCGCCCCGTGACCTCGCCGGCCCCGTGGATGGGCAGCGGCGTCATCGACGCCGACGGCGCCGCGCGCTGGCACACGAGCTGTTTCCGCATGCCCTTCGCCGCCGACGGCCGTCCGGTGTGGGGACGCGATCTGCTGCTCGCCGATCGCGTGCTCGCGCCCCTGCTCGAAGCCCATCGTCACGACATCGCACTGTGGCGCTTCCACCGGCGGGCGGCGAACGACGCGGCCGGCCACCAGTTCAGCCTGCTGCTGTACACCGGCGATGCCGCCTATGCGGCGATCGTCGCGGCGATCGATGCCGATCCGTTGCTCGCGCGACTGCGGCAGGAAGCACAGCTGACCAGCGTGCAGCACGATTGCCGCGCGGCCCAGTCGCGACCCGAGCTCGGCGCCACCAGCGATCCCGCCTGGGATCCGGCGATCCAGCGCACCTGGCCGTATTTCATCATGGGCGTCAGCGCGAGCTGGCTCGCGCTCGTGCACGATCTCGCCGTGAGTCCGCCGGCGAACGCGCCGGCCGCCGACACCGATCCGATCGGCTTCTACACCGCGATCGACGCACGCATCGCCGAGCTGTGGGCAGGCCAGGGCCAGCACGCCTACCTGCATCACCTGAGCGGCCTGTACGGCTACAAGCCGCTGCGCGTACAGACCTGGATGCAGTTCTGAGTGGCGACACCGACCGTTCGTAACCCGGGACTTTCGATGATCTTCGTAGCCCGGGTGGAGCGCGCAGCGCGTAACCCGGGATCTTCGATGGCGTTCGAGCGTGTGGGGATCCCGGGTTCCGCTACGCTGCACCCGGGCTACGAGACGGTTCGGATCACCGCTCGCGGGCCGCTTCGTGCGTATATCTCAGCAGCGGGCTCAACAGGTACTGCACGACGCGTCGCCGCCCCATCGCGAGCTCGACCGTCGCGCGCATGCCGGGCTCGACGACGAGACTTCGGCCGGGCAGGCGCGTCGAGTCGAGTGCGATCTGCGCGAGGAAATACGGCTCTTCGTCGGGCTGGTGTACCGCATCGTCCGAGAGCCGGGCGACGCGGCCGTTCAGCGTGCCGTAGCGCGTGTAGTCGTAGGCATCGAACTTGATCACCGCGCGCTGGCCGATGCGCACGAAGCCGATGTCGCGCTGCGCGACGCGCGCCTCGACCTCCAGCGGCGAGGCGGCCGGCGCGATCGCCATCAGCGGCTCGACCGGCCCGACGACGCCGCCCTCGGTATGCACGGCGAGCTGCTGCACCGTGCCCGCGATCGGCGCGCGGAGGCGCGTCAACGCGAGGCTGCGCGCGTTGTTCGTACGCGCCTCGCGACAACTCGCGAGCCGGCGCACGACGTCTTCCCGTTCGGCGGCCCAACGCGCACGGAACTGCGCCGCGCTCGCCGCGCGTCGTTCCGCCAGCGCAGCGAGCGCGGCCGCGAGCGCGCGCACTTCGTCGCGCCGCGCCGCGAGCTCCTGCTCCGTGCCGATGCGCTCGCGCTCGACGGCGAGCCAGTGCACGCGCGCGACGACGCCCTTGGCCGTCAGCGCGCGATGGGCCTCGGCCGACTCGGCGATCAGCGGCAGCGTGCGGGCGAGCTGCGCGACGCGCGCGCGCAATGCCGCGCGCGCCGCCTCCTTCTCGCGCCGCTCGTCGTCGAGGCTCGCGAGCGAGGCGCGGTATTCCGCGAGCTGCAGATCGAACTGCTGCGCGGCGCGCGCATCGGCGGGTGAAGCGGGCGCCTGAACGCCGGCAGCGAAGCGCAGATCCGCAGCCGGTGTCACCGCTTGCGTCGCCGCGACGAGCTGCGCGAGGCGCTCCGCGTCGAGCGCGAGCGAAGCGCATTCGGCCGCGAGCCGTGCAGCCTCGGCGCGCGCAGCCGTCGCATCGAGCTCGATCAGCAGCTCGCCGGCGGCGACGCGCTGGCCCTCGCGCACGTGCAGCCGCGCGATCACGGCCGTCGCATGCGCCTGCACGAGCTTCGTGCGGCCGGTGGCGACGACGCGGCCGGGCGCGACGCCGACGATGTCGACGCGCCCGATCACGCTCCACGCCGCGGCGGCTACGGCGCACAGCACGATGCTCCACAGCAGCCAGCGCGCGGCCGGCAGCGGCGGCGTCTCCGCGATCTCCAGCGCGGCCGGCAGGAACTCGAGCTCGGGATCGCGGCGCGCGCTCACGAGCCGATCGGCGTCACGACGGCGCCGTCTCCCTGGTGACGATGGAGGCGCGCATAGACGCCGTTCTTCGCGAGCAGCTCGCGGTGCGTGCCGCGCTCGACCAGGCTGCCGCGCTCGATCACGAGGATCGCGTCGGCATGGCGCACGGCCGCGAGGCGATGCGCGATCACGATCACCGTGCGGCCGGCGACGATCCGGCGCATGTTCGCCTGGATCACTGCCTCGGATTCGTAGTCGAGCGCGCTGGTCGCCTCGTCGAGGATCAGGATGCGCGGCATGGTGACGAGCGCGCGGGCGAGCGCGATGCGCTGGCGCTGTCCGCCCGACAGTGTCGCGCCGAACTCGCCGACCGCCGTGTCGTAGCCCTCCGGCAGCTCGACGATGAAACCGTGCGCGCCGGCGATCTTCGCCGCCTCGATCACCTGCGCGAGCGGCAGCGCCGGATCGCGCAATGCGATGTTCTCGCGCACCGTGCGGTTGAACAACCTGTTCTCCTGCAGCACGACACCGATCTGGCTGCGCAGCCAGGCCGGATCGACGACCGCGAGATCCTGCCCGTCGATCAGCACGCGTCCGGCCTGCGGCACGTGCAGGCGCTGGATCAGTTTCGCGATCGTGCTCTTGCCCGAGCCCGAGGCGCCGACGATGCCGACGAACTGCCCGGGCGCGACCTCGAAGCTCAGATCGCGCAGCACCTCGCTGCGATCGGCGCGATAGCGAAAGTCGACGCGCTCGAAGCGGAGACCGCCGACCAGCGCGGGCGTCTGCGCCCGGCGCGGCGCATGCACCTGCTCGGGCGGCGCATTCAGCACGTCGCCGATGCGCTCGACCGACACGCCGGCCTGCTGGTACTCGTGCCACAGCTGCACGACTTTCAGCAGCGGCCCGGACACGCGCGCGGCGAACAGGTTGAACGCGACGAGCTCGCCGACGCTGAGCTCGCCGTTGATTACGAGCCGCGCGCCCAGCCACAGCGTCAACACCGAGCACAGCTTCTGCACCGCCGCCGCGGCCTGGCCGGCGACGGTGGACAAGGTCTGCGTGTGCAGGCCGGCCGCAGCCGAGGCCGCGAGCAGCTCGTCCCAGCGCGCCGCCTGGCGCGGCTCGACCGCCGCTGCCTTCAGCGTCTCGATGCCGGCGACCGACTCGACGAGAAAGGCCTGGGCCTCGGCGCCGCGTTCGAACTGCTCGTCGAGCCGGCGGCGCAACACCGGCGTCACCATGAAGGCGAGCGCTACGTAACACGGCAGGCTGGCGACGACGACGAGCGCGAGCGGGGCGCTGTAGATCCACATCGCCGCGATGAACACGAAGACGAAGACGAGATCGATCGCGAGCGTCAGCGCGGCGCCGGTCAGGAAGCGCCGGATGCCGTCGAGCTCGCGCACGCGCGCGACGGTGTCGCCGACGCGTCGCGCCTCGAAGTAGGCGATCGGCAGGCGCAGCAGGTGGCGGAAGGCGCGCGCGCCTAGCGTGACGTCGATGCGCGTGGTCGTATGTTGCAGCACGTAGCCGCGCAGGCTCGTCAGCACGACTTCGAACAGCGACAGCAGCAGGAGACCCAGGCACAGCACGTCCAACGTCGCGAGCCCGCGATGCACCAGCACCTTGTCGACGATGACCTGGAAGCACACCGGCGCGGCCAGCGCGAAGAGCTGCAGCACGAAGGACGCGACGAGCACCTCAGCGAGCAGGCCGCGATGCGCGAGCAGCGCCGGCACGAACCAGCCGAAGCCGAAGCGCGCGCTCGCGACCGGCGCGGCCGCGCGCCGCGTGCACAGCACGAGCTCGCCGCTCCAGCGCGCGAGGAACTCCGCGCGTTCGAGCACTTCGGGCGGTCCGCCCGGCGCCTGCACCAGCACGCCGTCGGCGCGCACGCCGGCGAGCAGCAGCCAGCGGCCGCCGCGCTCGCGCAGCAGCGCGGGCAGCGGCGTGCGCGCGAGCCGCGTCCAGTCCGAGCGCAGCCGGCGCGCCTTCAGCCCCAGCCAATTCGCGGCGCGGACGAGCTCGCGCGCGGCGAATGGCGCGCCGTCGGGCGCGAATTCGTGACGCAGGCGCGCCGGATCCGCAGGCACGCCCAGCAGGTGGGCGATGCGCACGAGGCAGGCGAGCCCGGAGTCGACGTCCATGTCGCGGGTCTGCATGCAGGCTTTCGGTGTTCGGCACGATCCCTGTGCCGGCGAGCAGGCTGCCGTGCCGGCGCGCGCGGCGGCAGCCCCGCGCCGACGGGGACGAGCCGTGCGGGACGTCGTCCCGGGGCGCAGCCGCCGGGACGCGGGAGAGAAATGCGGCGACGGCGCGCGCCGCGCGCCGCTAGCTATGGCTTAGCGCGTGAAGGCGCTGTGGCGACGGCGCAGCGCCAGCGCGGCGAGGCCGCTGCCGAACAGCCATGCGGCGGCCGGCACCGGCACGGGGCGTCCGAACTGCAGGTGATCGACTTCCCAGTCGACCGAGCTCGCCATCGTCAGCGAGATCCGCGAGATGCCGCCGACGTCGACGACGCCGAAGAAGCGATCCTCGGCGGTGCCGGCGCTGCCGAGCGCGGTACCGTCGCCGACGATGAACGGATCCGTGCTGCCCAGCGAGCTGCCGTCGGCGCCGAAGGCTTCGAAGCTGACGCTGTCGACGCCGACGCTGCTGCCGGACACGTTGCCGATATCGGTCCACACGATGCCGACGTGGGTGGGCAAGCCACCGAGCACCTGCGGATCGAAGACGAACGAAATCGTGCCGTTGACGTTGCCGGAGTAGTACGAGCCGCCGGACGTGCCCGAGCCGTCGATCGCGCCATCGTCGGCATCGACCGAGTCGACGAAGGGGTCGGGGCCTGCCATCGCGTAGGTGCCCGCATTCGCGCTGACGCCGGGCTGGTTCAGCACGCCGTCCGAGAAATCTTCGAGCACGAGGGCCGATCCGAGCAGGGGCTGCAGCGGACTGTCGTCGATCGACAGATAAGGCGTCGGCCCCAAGAACTGCGCGGCGGCGGCGCCCGTGAACGGCACGAGGGCCGAGAGCACGAAACCGAGGGCGCGAAGAAGGACTGCCTCGTTCATTCGAACCTCCCTGGCATGCAATGGAAACCCCGTTCGATTGTTGCGCAAATCGCGTGCGAACGCCCGAAATGGAAGCGGGCCTGCTTCACAAGTGAAAGCCGGTCGTGGGGATCCCGGGATGCGCTGCGCTACTCCCGGGCTACGACGCGCCGAGGTGTCCTTGCCGCGCGATGATGGGGAGGCGCAGATGCGAGGGCCGCGCCGCGTCGTGCCACACCGTGTTCCGCGCGACGCGAAACTCGGCCGCGGACTCGCGGGCGATGAGGCCGCCGGTGTTGCTGTTGCGATCGAAGCGCGGGAAGTTCGAGCTCGACACCTCGAGCCGCAGGCGATGACCGGCGCGAAACACGTTCGAGGTCGCGACGAGATCGATCTCGATCCGCACGATGGCACCCGGCACCAGCGGCTTCGACGTCGCATAGCCCTCGCGGTAGCGCACGCGCAGGATGCCGTCGGTCAAGCCCATCGCGCGGCCGTCGGGATGGACGTCGACGAGCTTGCCGGTGAAGTCGGTGTCGGGCGCGTCGCTGCCGACGTGGAGCACGAGCGTGACGGGGCCCGTCACTTCGAGATCGCGCGCGAGCACTTCGCTGGTGTAGACGAGCACGTCGCCGCGCGCTTCGACCGCGCGCTGATCGCGCGGGCCGGCGTTGGCGGCGACGAAGAGGCCGGGCAGGAAGGTCGCGCCGCCGACGGTCGGCACGGGATCCCGCGGATCGTAGACATAGCTGTCCGGCGCTTCCTCGCCGGGCGCCTGCGTCGACAGCCTGCCGTCGTCCGCGTCGCTCGCGGCCCGCCCGCCGCTGTGCAGGTACCAGCGCTGCCAGTCCGTATCGGGCAGCGGCCAGTCGTCCTCCTCGCGCCACGCGTCCGCGCCCATCACGAAGATCTTCACGGGCTTGTCGTCCGGCACGCCGTTGGCCTCGCCCTTGAGGTGATGATCGAACCAGCGGAGCTGTTCGGCGGTGACGTCGGCCACCGCGTCGTGCGCCATCAGGCCGAAGTTGCGCTCGGCGTAGACGCCGCCGTTGTAGCCGTGCACCCACGGGCCGATCACGAGCTTCTGCCGGCAGCGCGATTTCATCGCGCGGTAGTTCGCGAGCGTGCCGCCGAGGAAGAGGTCGTACCAGCCGCCGAAGTTCAGCGCCGGCGCCGTGATCCGATCGTAGCGCTCGCAGGGCGCGATCGCCTTCCAGTAGTCGTCGTAGTCGGGATGCGCGAGCCAGTCCGCGACATAGGGCGCGCGATCGGCGAGGCCCGGCAGATCGGACAGCGGCGTGTGCCAGTAGCGCTCGGCGACGGCATCGGCGGCCGCGATGGCCTCGCCGATGCCCGCTGCGGGCGCCGTGCCGGCGACCACGCGGCGCAGCGCTTCGGCGACGCCGAAGGTCGCCGTCGCCCACTGCAGGATGAAGCCGAGCTGGAAGGCGCCGCCCTGGTAGGTCCACTTGTCGTAGTACTGATCGGTGGTGATGAACGGCGCCATCGCCTTCAGGGCCGGCGGCGACTCGCCCGCCGCGAGCCACTGCGTCGCGCCGTAATAGGACGCGCCCATCGTGCCGACCGCTCCCGTCGACCACGGCTGCGCGGCGGCCCAGGCGATCGTGTCGACACCGTCCGTCGCTTCCTGGAAAAACGGCGAGAAGCTGCCGCCCGACTGCCAGGTGCCGCGACAGTCCTGCACGACGACGACATAACCCGCGTGCGCGATGCGCAGGATGTCGCCGGCGAGGAACAGCAGCGCGGGCTGCTCCTTGTTGTACGGCAGGCGCAGGAGCACGACGGGATGACGCGCGTCGTCGGCGGGGCGGTAGACATCGGTCGCGAGCGTCACACCGTCGCGCATCGGGACCTGGAGGTTCTTCTCGATCAGCAGGCTCATGTGTCTCCCCTTGGATAGTTCTTGCCAGCGCCGCGGGTCGCCGCCAATACCACCCGATCCGACCTGGCGCCGCAACTGTTGCGGGGCGAGCCTGCGACGAAGGCGAGGTTGGCATACGCCGCATATCCAGATCGCAGGTTGCCGTGAAGGAGCGTCGCGGTCGTCGTAGCCCGGGTGGAGCGCGTAGCGCGCAACCCGGGGTCGCGGCTGTCGGTGCGCCGATCCCGGATTCCGCTTCGCTCCTTCCGCGCTACAAAGCACGATCTTGTAGCCCGGAAGGAGCGAAGCGGAATCCGGGAGAAGGGCTCGCCACTTTTCTTTCATGCTTGCGGGTGACGCGGACTTCATGGCCGTTGGGCATATCTGCCGAATACCAGGCCGGCGTCGTCCGCGTCATACCAAGCGTTGAGCTGGAACCGGTATAGTGCGGAGCTACTCGTCGCCTGACCACCCGTCGGATGCCTCGGCGTCATGCGCGCCGGCATCGCTCAGCGGCGCGTGGGCCTCATCGCCGCACTTGCCCACATCAAGGGAGATCCTCATGGCAGCTCGTGATCTCACGAAGGCTTATAGCCGCACGCAGTTCGTCGCCAAGCTTCGCCGTCTGGCGGATGCGCTCGAATCGGAACAGGCATTCACCATCCAGGTGGCCGGCGAAAGGCTCCACATTCCGGCGCAGGCCGTATTCAACGTCGAGCATGAGCGCACCGGGGCCCGACAGGAGCTGGAGTTCCAACTCATCTGGACCTCGGATGAGGCCTGACGATTCAGGAAGCACCGAGCGATGCGGCACACCGACGTAGCGCCGCCAGCGGGCGTGCCACGGAGCGACGCGCTTCGATCATTCGTCGAATACCGGCTCGAGCAAGCCGGACCCTGAACGACTACCGCATCCGACCCAAGATTTCACTTGCCAGCCGCGCGCGATTCCGCTGAGGTATGCCGCAGTCCGAACCGTCCCTAGCCCATGAAGACCATGCCCGCGCCGCGACGAACCTGGCGCCGCCGCCTGCTGTGGTCCTGCGTCGTCGCGGGCGTGCTGTTCGGGGCACTGGCGCTGGTCGTGCGGCACAGGCTGCCGCTGGGCGGCGATGCCGCGCGCGAGTACGCGCAGATGCTGACACGCGATCTGCCTTCCGATCGCCCCGTCGACGACATCCCGCCGAACACCTGGGTCAAGCTGCACCAGCCGTGGCGGCTCGCCTGGCGGCGGCAGAGCCATGCCGGCGCGGCCTACGACAGCAAGCGCGGCCTGCTGCTGATGTTCGGTTCGAATACGCATGGCCTCAACTGGGACAACGAAGTCCACGTCTTCGATCCGGACGCACGCCGCTGGCAGTCGCCCTACCGCGCCTCGTCGCCGGACAGCTATCGCCTCGACGAGCAGGATCGCGCGATCGCCGGCGACGGCGAGCTGCGGCCGTGGGCGATGCATACCTACGATACGGTCGTCTACGACGCCGGCCGCGATGCGCTGGTCGTGCTCGCGCGCCCCGATCACAATCCGAAGATGAAGGAGTTCCGCGGCCGCGCGCGGCATTTGTCCTGGCGCTACGATCTCGAATCCGGCACCTGGGACACCCTCGACGAGAACGTCCCGGACCGCACGCCGCGCTTCTTCGCGATGTCCGCTGCCTACGACAGCCAGCGCGACACGCTGGTCGTCTACGGCGGGGGCGTGTGGGAAATGGGACCCGCGCGCGACGGCTGGCAGCTCGCTTCGCGCGAATCCCATCATCGAATCCATCACAGCCTCGAGTACGATTCCGTGCGCGGCCTGTTCGCCGTGTTCGGCGATCACCGCAAGACGACCAAGGTGTGGATCTATCGCCCGGGACCGCGCGCCGGCGATCCCGGCAGCTGGGAGGAACGCGAGCCGGGCGGCGACGTGCCGCCGCCGAGCCAGACCTTGCCGGTCGCCTACGATCCGGCGCACCAGCTGTTCCTGCTGTGCGTCGATCGCGTCGCGCCGCGCGGCCACGGCAGCGGCCTCGCCGACACCTACGTCTACGACGTCGACACCAATCGCTATCGTCGCCTGCCGATGGCGAGCATCGAGCGCCTCGGCATGAACTACGACATGGTCTACGACAGCAAGCGCGGCGTGTTCCTGCTCGTCACCGGAGACTGGCGCACGCCACCCGTCGTATGGGCGCTGCGTCTCAACCCCCGCCTGCTCCGCGACTGATCGCACCGATGCTGCGCGTTCTCTGCGTGCTGCTGTGGCTGCTGCCGTGGGCCGCTTCTTTCGCGGCGGGCCGCACCGACACGCCGATGAGCGGCGACGGCTATCGCTGGGACGACGGCCGCTTCGCCGTGCCGCTCGAGATCAAGGACAACGCCGGCGTGCCGCGCCGGCAGTGGCCCGTGCGCTCGGGCGTGCCGCTGCCGCAGGGGCTCGTCGACGACGTGCGGACGCTGCGCCTCGTCGACGACGAAGGCCGCGAGATCGCCAGCCAGATCGGCGTCACCTCACGCTGGTGGGGACGCGACGACTCCGTGCGCTGGGCGCTGCTCGATTTCGCGCTCGATCTGCCCGCGAACGGGCGCCGCCAGGTGTGGCTGACCAACGATCGGCCGGCCGCGCCCGTCGCCGATCCGATCGCGATCGAAGAAGGCAGCGACGCGATCGTCGTCACCACCGGCGGCCTGCGCGCGACCGTGTCACGCCGCACCGGCCAGCTGCTCGAAGCGGTCGAGATCGACGGCGTGCCGGTGATCGCGGCGCGGCGCGAGGACGGGCCCGTGCTGCGCGTCGGTGCGGTCACGGACTGGGAGCACTTCGAGGGCAAGGTGTGGAACAACGCCGGCTGGAAGAAGGGGCGCACGACGGAACGTCATCCGCTCGCCGAAGCCGACTATCTGTCCGGGCCTTTCCGGCCGCACGCCGTGGAGATCGAGAGCCGCGGGCCGCTGCATGCGGTGATCGCCGTGCACGGCCGTCATCGCCCGATGCGCGAAGGCGAGGACGTCGTCGCCGCAGGCATCTACGACACGACGACACGCCTGCATTTCTATCGCGGCCAGTCCTTCATCGTCGTCGAGCACACGCTCGCGCATACCGATACCGGGAACCCGCGCCGGATGTACATGTACCGCGGCGCCGGTCTCGCGCACACGCTGGCGCTGTCGCCCGCGGTCGACGTCACGATCGGCAGCCGCGACGATCCGGCGCAGGCCCCGGCGGCCACGCGCTTTCCGCTCGCGCCGGGCCAGTCGGCCTGGTTCTACCAGCACGAACGCCCCGTGCAGGAGCCGCCGCACTACGCGTTCGGCACGCGCGACACGCTCGGCGGCGCCGAGCTCGGCAACGGCCAGATCGGCCGCTACGTCGACGTCTCCGATCCGCGCGCGGGCCTGACCGTCGCAATCCGCAATGCCTGGCGCGACGCGCCGCGCGCCGTCAGCGTCGCGCCCGATCGCCTGCAGCTGTGGCTGCACGCCGACGCGGCCGATGCCGCCGACTCGCTCGCCGAGGAACGCCCGGCGCACGATCTCGATTTCGGCGAGCGCACCTCGCACGAGGCGCTGCTCTACTTCCACGCCGGCGCGGCCGAGGATGCCCGTGCCGGTGAAGTCGTCGAAGCCTTCGAATACCCGCTGTTCGCGCGCGCGGTGCCGTCCTGGTACTCCGACTGCGAAACCTGGTCCTTCGAGATTGCGCACGGCGATTTCGATGCCGAGGCCGGCGGCGACGCGCACTGGCAGCCGCAGCGCGAGCGCTGGAATCATCGGCTGCGCCGCGTGAACTACAACTCCGGCGGCCACCACGCGAGCCTGTCCTCGAGCTGGCTGCCTTTCCTGCGTCACGGCGCGCTCACCGATCTCGAGCGCCTGCAGGCGGAAAGCCTGTGGAGCATCACGCACAATCCGGGCTGGGCCTATCGCGAAGCCGAGCTCGACGACGGCGAGGCCGGGCGCGCCAGCGACGCGCACGATGAATTCATGCAGTGGTGGAACGATCTCACGGGCTTCGGCCCGAAGGACTTCCTGCTGTGGCGCGGCGACGGCGAGCGCGGCGGGCGCAGCTATCTCAACGGCTACAAGATCCTGCCCGACGCCGAGCACTATGCGTTGTTCCAGCTCTTCGAGTATTGGCAGCTGACGGGCGATCGCCGCGCGCTGCCCGCGATCCACGGTTTCGTCGACTGGGCGATCGGCTACCAGCACCTGCACATCTTCCAGCACGAGGTCGCGGGCCTCGACGAGATCGATCTCTTCGACGACGATCCGGACGCGCTGCGTCGCGGCCACTACTCGCGCATCTACGCATGGATGCTGTACGCGACCCTGAACGGGTTCGATGCGACCGGCAATCGCCAGCATCATGCGTACACGATGTGGCAGCTGCGGCGCATGCTCGGCCTGCTGCGGCATCGCCACGGCCAGTTGACGCGCTGGGACGTCACCCCTGGCGACTACCTGCCCTTCCTGCGCCGCTCGACGCGGCTCGCGAAGATCGATCGCCTGTTCGAAGGCCACGAGCTCGCGAACTGGGACAGTCGCCTGCGCGGTCTGCTCGGCGTGTTCGGCGAGGTCGATCCGCCGGTGTCGCGCGCGAAGACCTGGATGGAAGCGAAAGGCGTGTTCGCGCTGCATGCGGCCTATCGCACATTCGGCGACGAGCGCATCCTCGACGGCATCTGGGGTTTGGCCGACTACCTCTCGCATCACGTGCTGTTCTATCCGACGCTGGGCATGGTCAACCAGCACACGGCGATGCCGAACGATCGGCTGGGCGCAGTCGTGCAGTCGCTGGACCCGATACGCCACGATCGATTGACGCAGGTGTGGCCGCTGCTGTGGCATTACACGGGCTGGGAGGCCGTGCGCGAGCGCTATGAAGCCTTCACGCGCGAACGGAAGAAAGCCTATCTCGCCGAAGTGTTCGAGCAGACCTATTGGTGGGAGACGCAGAACCGGCGCAAGGCGAGCGCGCTGCCGCCGGCCGCCGTCACCGATCTGCGCGTGGAGGCGAGCGACGCGCACGGCATCACGCTCGCGTGGACCAGTCCGCCCGACGATGGCCCCAGCGGCCATGCCGCACGCTATTTCGTGAAGTACAGCGACAAGCCGATCCGCGAATTCGCGCCGACCGACGATCCCGCGCGCGACGCCGAGAAAGCGCGTCTCGTCGCCGAATACGAAACCGCCGCCTTGCAGGCGACGCCGGCGGAGCGCAGGCACAAGCGATTTCGGGTCGAGAAGCGTGCGATCCACATCGACACGCCGGAAGTGTTGATCGGCTCGCGCCAGGCGCCGGACTGGTACGACGTCGATGCATTCTGGATGGCCGAGCACGTCGACGGCGAGCCGGCGCCGGCGGCAGCCGGCACCACGGAGCGCTTCACCGTCACTGCGCTGCGCCCCTGGCGCTACCTCGGCGCGCCCGCGCAGCCGGGCCTCGAGATTCTCGACTCCGGCAAGACCTACTACTTCGCGCTGTGCAGCTGGGACGAGGACCGCAACCTGAGCCGCCTGTCCAACGTCGTCGAAGTCAGCGCACCGTGAGCCGGGCGCCCGCTCACCACTCGAGCGGGCTGCGGAATTCGTTCGCGTAGCGCTGCTCGAACTCGGTGCGCGTGAAGCGGTGGTTCTGCGTGCCGGCGTGCTCGATCTTGATCGCGCCCATCAGCGACGCGATGCGGCCAGTGACAGCCCAGTCGAGCTTGTGCATCAGGCCGTAGAGCAGGCCGGCGCGGTAGGCGTCGCCGCAGCCGGTCGGATCGACGAGCTGCTTCGGCTTGGCGGCCGGGATTTCGAGCGTGCCCTGCCGACGATGGATCGTCGAGCCCTCGCCGCCGCGCGTGACGATCAGCGCGTCCACGTGCTGCGCGATCTCGGCCGGCGTCCAGCCCGTGCGCTCCTGCATCAGCTGCGACTCGTAGTCGTTCACCGTCACCCAGGTCGCGTCCATGATGAAGTGCTTCAGCTCGTCGCCGTCGAACATCGGCATGCCCTGGCCGGGATCGAAGATGAACGGGATGCCGGCCGCGCGGCACTGGCGCGCGTGCTCCAGCATGCCGTCGCGGCCGTCCGGCGCGATGATGCCGATGCTCACGCCGGCGGCGTCCGCGACCTTGTTGAGGTGCGAGTGCTCCATCGCGCCGGGATGGAAGGCCGTGATCTGGTTGTCGTCGAGATCGGTGGTGATGAAGGCCTGCGCGGTCAGCGTGCTGTCGACGATCCGCACGTGCTTGCGCTCGATGTGATGGCGATCCATCCATTCGGCGTAGGGCGTGAAGTCGCTGCCGGCCGTGCCCATCGGCAGCGGCTGGCCGCCGAGCAGCTTCAGGTTGTAGGCGATGTTGCCGGCGCAGCCCCCGAACTCGCGGCGCAGCCTCGGCACCAGAAAGGACACGTTCAGGATGTGGATCTTGTCCGGCAGGATGTGGTTCTTGAACCTGTCCTGGAAGACCATGATGTTGTCGAAAGCGAAGGAACCGCAGATCAGGGCCGCCATGGCGTCACGTTCCGTCTGATGAACTGAAGGCGCTCATGGTGCCCGAGCACCGGCCGTCGCGCCAGCCGCGCGCGCTCGACTTCGCTCGCGGCTGGTCAAGCTCGGGACCCTGAGGCACCATGCGCCGCGTGGATCCATTGAGTGCGATGTTCGATGGCCGGGTGCTGATGGCGATGGGCGTCTACGCGCTGCTCGCTGCCACCGAGCCTTTCCTGGAACGCTGGATCGAACGCGTCTTCGACGACAATCCGCCGGTGCTGTGGTTTCAGGAGCATCTCGGCATCCCGCTGCTGCGCGCGGCCTGCGTCGTGATCTTCGTCTACCTCGCCTATCCGTCACTGTTCGGCCTGCGCGAGGCACCCCCGCTCGGCACGCTGCTCGCCGCGCATGCGGGCGCGACGAGCACGCTGCTCGGCGTCGCGTTTCTCGTCGCGCTGATCTCTCCCGTCGTGCCCCTGCTGTACCGGCACCCCGAGCTCGTGCTGCCGATCCAGGGCATGCTCGCGACGGCGCTGCTGTTCGAGTGGCTGACCGACTGGCTGCACATGAGCTCGGTGTCGCCGTGGCCGGGCACGGACGTCATGCTGCTCGCTGCCGCCGGCGCGTGGCTGATGCACCGGCTCGCCCGCCGCATCGGCCGCCTGCTCGGCGCATCCGCCGACGCCGCCACCGGCCGCGCCGGCTACGACGTCCTCGCCGTGCACGTGATCACGATGATCGCCCAGCTGCCCGTGATCCTGATCTACGGCACGGGGCTCGCGGCGCGGATCGCGATTTGAGCTTGCGTTGCGACTGCGCCGAAAGCCTCTGCGGCTGAAAAGTCTGAATTGGCCACAGAGAACACCGAGAACACAGAGGAATCGAGAGAAG
>JBFWSI010000006.1:0-21257 GCA_050248455.1 Gammaproteobacteria bacterium
TCGTCGGCCAGGTGATGAAGAAGTCGCAGGGCAAGGCCACTCCGCAGCAGGTCAACGATCTGCTGAAGGAAAAGCTGGCCGGAAACTGAAACCCCTCCCTCGGCGCCGGCTGAAGCGCAGCGGCGCGAGGACAAGCTTCGATGCCGGAATCCCGGGTTCCGCGCTGCGCGCTGCACCCGGGCTACGATGGCCGCCGGCCGGAAACCGACGCGGCGCCCGCAGGCGCCGCGCATCGGGACGGTCGGGACGAAGACCTCAGTCCGCGTCGGCCGCTTCCGCCTCCGCCGGCCGATCCATCAGCTCGACGATCGCCATCGGCGCGTTGTCGCCGGGCCGGAAGCCGCACTTCAGGATCCGCAGATAGCCGCCCGGACGCTGCTGGTAGCGCGGGCCCAGCGTCGTGAACAGCTTGGTCACCGCATCGCGATCGCGCAGGCGGTTGAAGGCCAGGCGACGGTTGGCGACGGAATCGAGCTTGGCGAGCGTGATGATCGGCTCCGCTTCGCGGCGCAGTTCCTTCGCCTTCGGCAGCGTCGTGCGGATCACCTCGTGGTGGATCAGCGACACCACCATGTTCTTGAACATCGCCTTGCGATGGGAGCTGGTCCGCCCCAGGTGGCGGCCGGCGTTCTGATGCCTCATGTTCTTCTACCTCAGTTTCGGAGTCTCTGCCGCCCGATCAATTCGGCAGGCGATCGTGGTCGTAGAGCCCCTTCGGCGGCCAGTTCTCCAGCCGCATGCCCAGCGACAGCCCGCGGGCCGCGAGGACGTCCTTGATTTCGGTCAGCGATTTCTTGCCGAGGTTCGGCGTCTTCAGCAGCTCCACCTCGGTGCGCTGGATCAGGTCACCGATGTAGTAGATGCTCTCGGCCTTCAGGCAGTTCGCCGAGCGCACGGTCAGCTCGAGATCGTCGATCGAGCGCAGCAGGATCGGATCGACCGCCGCTTCCTCGCGGCGCGGCTTGTCGCCGCCGCGTTCCTCGCCCGCCAGGTCGACGAACACCGACAGCTGGCTGCGCAGAATGCCGGCCGCCTCGCGCACCGCGTATTCCGGATCGATCGTGCCGTTGGTCTCGATCGTGATGATCAGCTTGTCGAGGTCCGTCTGCTGCTCGACGCGCGCGCTCTGCACTTCGTAGGCGACGCGCTTGACCGGGCTGAACGAGGCGTCGAGGCGCAGGCGGCCGATGGCCGTCTCGCTGTCCTCGGAAGTCTCGCGGGCCAGCGCCGGATGATAGCCGTGGCCGCGCGCGACTTTCAGCGTCATGTTCAGCTCGCCGTTCGCGCCGAGGCTCGCGATGTGATACGTGGGATCGATGATCTCGACGTCGTGATCGAGCACGATGTCGGCCGCCGTCGCGGCGCCCGGTCCCTTCTTGTTCAGGGTCAGCGTCGCTTCGTCGCGCGCGTGCATCTTGATCGCGAGACCCTTCAGGTTCAGCAGGATGTCGGTCACGTCTTCCTGCACGCCCTCGATGGTCGTGTACTCGTGCAGCACGTTCTCGATCTCGACCTCGACGACCGCTGCGCCCGTCATGGACGACAGCAGCACGCGGCGCAGCGCATTGCCGAGCGTATGCCCGAAGCCGCGGTTCAGCGGCTCCAGCGTGATCTTCGCCGTGTTGCTGCCGAGCGTCTGCACGTCGACGATTTTCGGCTTCAGTAGTTCGCTCACTGCTGCGACCATGTATCAGTTCTCCTTCGACAAGCCGGAAGGGGCTTACTTCGAATACAACTCGACGACCAGGGACTCGTTGATGTCGGCGGGCAGGTCGCCGCGCTCCGGCACATTCTTGAAGATGCCCTGCATCTTCTTGACGTCGACGTCGAGCCACTCCGGGAAACCGAGCTGCTCGGCGACCGTCAGCGAATCCTGGATGCGCGTCTGCTTCTTCGCGCGCTCGCGTATCGCGATCACGTCCTTCGGGCCGACCTGGTAGGACGCGATGTTGACGATGCTGCCGTTGACGGTGATCGCCTTGTGGTTGACGAGCTGGCGCGCTTCGGAGCGCGTCACGCCGAAACCCATGCGGTAGACCACGTTGTCCAGCCGGCATTCGAGCAACTGCAACAGGTTCTCACCGGTCGCGCCCTTGCGGCGGGCGGCCTCGGTGTAATAGTTGCGGAACTGCCGCTCGAGCACGCCGTAGATGTAGCGCAGCTTCTGCTTCTCGCGCAGCTGCGTCGCATAGTCCGACTGCCGGCGGTTGCGGTTGTCGCCGTGCTGACCCGGCGGCTTGTCGAGCTGACATTTGGATTCGATCGACCGCGCCCTGCTCTTCAGGGACAGATCGGTGCCCTGCCGACGACTCAGCTTGCACTTCGGACCAAGATACCTCGCCATACTACCCTCTGCTTAGACTCGGCGCTTCTTAGGCGGCCGGCAGCCGTTGTGCGGAATCGGAGTGACGTCCGTGATGTTCGTGATCTTGAAGCCGGCCGCGTTCAGCGAACGCACCGCGGACTCGCGCCCCGGGCCCGGCCCCTTCACGAACACGTCCAGCGTCTGCGTGCCGAATTCGTCGATCACGCGCGACAGCTTCTCGGCCGCGACCTGCGCGGCGAAGGGCGTGCTCTTGCGCGAGCCGCGGAAGCCGCTGCCGCCGGAGGTCGCCCACGCCAGCGTGTTGCCCTGGCGATCGGTGATCGTGATGATGGTGTTGTTGAAGGACGCGTGGATGTGCGCGACGCCTTCGACGACGGTTTTCTTTGCGCGCTTGCGGGCCTTGCCCCCAGCCGCGGTCTTTTCGTTCGCCATTAAGCTTTAACCTGCTCGCTCACTTCTTGACGACGCCGCGACGCGGCCCCTTGCGCGTACGCGCGTTCGTGCGCGTGCGCTGTCCGCGCACCGGCAGTCCGCGGCGGTGACGCACGCCCCGATAGACGCCGAGGTCCATCAAGCGCTTGATGCTCATCGACACTTCACGACGCAGATCGCCTTCGACCGTGAACTTGCCGACCTCGGAGCGCAGCGCTTCCATCTGCTCCTCGGTCAGATCCTTGATCTTGGTGTCCGGCGGGATGCGCGTGGCGGCGCAGATCTTGCCCGCGCGCGTCGGCCCGATCCCGTAGATGTGGGTCAGGGCGATCACCGTATGTTTCCGATCTGGGATGTTGACACCCGCGACGCGTGCCATAGCTCAATGTCCTCGCTTGACTGTTGGCATCAACCCTGGCGCTGCTTGTGCCGGGGGTCTTTGCAGATGATCCGAACCGTGCCCTTGCGCCGGATCACCCGGCAGTTGCGGCAGAGCGGCTTGATCGATGCGCGTACTTTCATTGCTCGCTTCCTCAATGGCGCTCAGCGGCGCCCATAGCCCTTCAGATTGGCTTTCTTCAGCAGGCCCTCGTATTGGTGCGACATCAGGTGGGCCTGCACCTGCGCCATGAAATCCATGATGACGACCACGATGATCAGCAGCGAGGTGCCACCGAAATAGAAGGGCACGTTGAACTCGAGGATCAGCAGCTCGGGCAGCAGGCACACCAGCGTGATGTAGAGCGCCCCGGCCGTCGTCAGACGCGTCATCACACCGTCGATGTAGCGGGCGGTCTGATCGCCCGGGCGGAAACCCGGGACCAGCGCGCCGGACTTCTTCAGGTTGTCCGCGGTCTCCTTCGGATTGAAGACGATCGCGGTGTAGAAGAACGCGAAGAAGATGATCGCCGCCGAATACAGCATCACGTAGATCGGCTGGCCCGGCGACAGCGTGCTCGCGAGGTCGCGCAGCCAGGTCATGCCCTGCGAGTTGCCGAACCACCCCGCGATGGTGCTCGGGAACAGGATGATGCTCGAGGCGAAGATCGGCGGGATCACGCCCGACATGTTGAGCTTGAGCGGGATGTAGCTCGACTGCGCCTGCGTATAGCCCTGCCGGCCACGCTGCTGTTTCGCGTAGTTCACCGTCACGCGGCGCTGGCCGCGCTCGACGAATACGACGAAACCGGTGACGAGCACGACGATCGCGAACAGCGCGAAAATCATGAACAGGTGCATCTCGCCCGTGCGAGCGAGCTCCAGCGTGCCGCCGACGGCTGCCGGCAGGCCGGCGGCGATGCCGGCGAAGATGATCATCGAGATGCCGTTGCCGATGCCGCGCTCGGTAATCTGCTCGCCCAGCCACATCAGGAACAGCGTGCCCGTCACCAGCGTCGTGATGCAGGTGATCTTGAACGCGATGCCGGGGTTGATGACGAGCGCCATGCCGGCCGTCGTCTGCTGCTCGAGCATCACGGAGATGCCGAAGGCCTGGAAGGTCGCGAGCACCAGCGTCGCATAGCGCGTGTACTGGTTGATCTTCCGGCGCCCGTTCTCGCCTTCCTTCTTCAGCTGCTCGAGCTTCGGATGCACGTAGGTCAGCAGCTGCAAAATGATCGACGCGGAAATGTACGGCATGATGCCGAGCGCCAGCACCGAGAAGCGCTGCAGCGCACCGCCCGAGAACATGTTGAACATGTCGAGGATGGTGCCGCGCTGGGCGTCGAACATCGCGGCCAGCGCGTTCGGGTTGATGCCCGGCACGGGGATGTGCGAGCAGATCCGGAATACGACGATCGCGCCGAGCAGGAACAGCAGACGCTCGCGGAGCTCCGTCAGCTTGCTTCCCGAGGCGCCGACCGTGGCCGGCAGTTTCTTGCTCGCAGTCGCCATGGCTTACGCTTCGACGCGGCCCCCGGCGGCTTCGATCGCCGCGCGCGCGCCCTTGGTGACCTTGAGGCCCTTGATCGTGAACGCGCGCTCGACGCTGCCGCGCGAGATGATCTTCACGTCGGTGATGTCGCCGCGCACGAGGCCGGCGGCGCGCAGCGCAGCCAGATCGACGGTATCGCCGTCGATCTTCGCCAGCTCGTGCAGGCGGATTTCGTCGTGCGTGAGCGCGATCGGCGACTTGAAGCCGAACTTCGGCACCCGGCGCTGCAGCGGCATCTGGCCGCCTTCGAAACCGACCTTGTGGAAGCCGCCCGCACGCGCGTGCTGGCCCTTGTGGCCGCGGCCCGCGGTCTTGCCGAGGCCGGAGCCGATGCCGCGACCGAGACGCTTGCGCGGCTTCTTCGAGCCCGCCGCCGGTTTCAGGGTATTCAGACGCATGTCACGCCTCTTTCACTTCGAGCAGGTACGAGACCTGGTTGATCATGCCGCGGTTGGCCGGCGTGTCCTCGACGGTCACCGTGTGGTGCAGGCGGCGCAGGCCCAGGCCGCGCACGCTCTGCTGGTGGGCGTCGAGTCGCCCGGCGACGCTCTTGACGAGCTTGACTTGGAGCTTCTTGCCGCTCATTGCCTCAACCCCGGATTTCGTCGACCGACTTGCCGCGCTTCTGCGCGACGTAGTCGGGCGAGGCCATGTTCTGCAGGCCCTTGATCGTCGCCCGCACGACGTTGATCGGATTCGACGAGCCGATGCACTTCGCGAGCACGTTGTGCACGCCGAGCACTTCGAACACCGCGCGCATCGGGCCGCCGGCGATGATGCCGGTACCCTGCGACGCGGGCTGCATGTAGACCTTGGCGGCACCGTGCTCGCCGACCACGGGGTACTGCAGCGTGTCGCCGCGCAGCGCGATCTGCTGCATGTTGCGGCGGGCGTTCTCGAGCGACTTCTGGATCGCCGCCGGCACCTCGCGCGCCTTGCCGCGGCCCATGCCGACGCGTCCGGCACCGTCGCCGACGACCGTCAGTGCGGCAAAGCCGAAGATGCGGCCACCCTTGACCACCTTGGCGACGCGGTTCACCGCGACCAGCTTTTCCTGGAAGCCTTCCGGGCTGTCACCGATATGTTCGTTCATGCTCATAGGGGCACCGTGGCGCTGAAATCAGAACTTGAGCCCGTGTTCACGGGCGGCATCGGCCAGCGCTTTCACGCGACCATGGAATTTGAAGCCGGAACGGTCGAAAGCGACCTCCTGGACACCCGCGGCGATCGCGCGTTCCGCGACCAGCTTGCCGACGGCCGTGGCCGCCTCGACGTTGCCGCCGGAGGCCAACCCCTCGCGCAGGGCCTTCTCGAGGGTCGACGCCGCGGCGACGACCTTCGAACCGTCGGCGCTCAGGACCTGCGCGTAGATGTGGCGCGGGGTCCGATGCACGCACAGGCGCGTGGCACCGAGTTCCGAGATGTGGCGACGGGTCTTCAGGGCCCGGCGCTGACGCGCTTCTTTCTTGTTCATGACTTTCCGCTCAGGTCTTCTTCGCTTCTTTACGCAGGATCTGCTCGCCCGCGTACTTCACGCCCTTGCCCTTGTAGGGTTCCGGGCGGCGGTAGGCGCGGATGTTGGCCGCAACCTGGCCGACTTGCTGCTTGTCGATGCCCTTGACGACGATTTCCGTCTGCGACGGCGTCTCGATCGTGATGCCCTTCGGCACCGCGTACTCGACGGGATGCGAGTAGCCGAGCGTCAGGCTCAGCGTGCTGCCCTTGGCCGCGGCGCGGTAACCGACGCCGACGATCTCGAGCTTGCGCTCGTAGCCCTGCGACACGCCGACGACCATGTTCGACAGCAGCGCGCGCGCGGTGCCGGCCTGCGCCCAGGCGCGCGGCACTTCGTTGCCGGCCGCGACGTTCAGGTTCTCGCCCTCGACCTGCACCGCGACGTCCTCGTGCAGCTGCATCGACAGCGCGCCCTTCGGACCCTTGACCTCGACCGCGCGGCCCTGGAGGTTGATCTGGACGCCCTTCGGCAGGGGAATCGGTTTCTTTGCTACGCGTGACATGGGGGCTTCTCTAGTACACCGAACAAATGACTTCGCCGCCGATGCCCATCGAACGAGCCTGCCGGTCCGTCATCAGGCCGCGCGAGGTCGACACGATCGCGACGCCGAGCCCGCCGACGATGCGCGGCAGTTCGTCCTTCGCCTTGTACACGCGCAGGCCCGGCCGGCTCACGCGCTCGATGCGCTCGATGACCGGGCGGCCGCCGTAGTACTTCAGCTCGACGACGATCTGCGAACGGACGCCGTCCTGCTCGACGCGGAAGTCCGAGATGTAGCCCTCGTTCCTCAGCACTTCGGCAATCGCCAGTTTCTGCTTCGAGGCCGGGATGCGCGCTTCGCGCTTCGCACGCGCCTGGGCGTTGCGAATGCGCACGAACATGTCGGCTATGGGGTCTTGCATGCTCATCGATGAGGCCCTTTCGTTCTTACCAGCTCGCCTTCACGAGGCCGGGCACGTGGCCCTCCATCGCGAGCCGGCGCAGCTCGTTGCGGCCGAGGCCGAACTTGCGGTAGTAGCCATGGGCGCGGCCGGTCAGGCGGCAGCGGTTGCGGATCCGCGAGGGGCTCGAGTCGCGCGGCAGCTTCTGCAGCTTCACGCGCGCCGCGTCACGCTCTTCCATCGAGAGCGATTCGTCGGTAATCGCGGTCTTCAGCGCCTCGCGCTTCGCCGCGAACTTCTTCGCGAGCTTGATGCGCTTCAGTTCGCGGTTGACCATCGAAGTCTTCGCCATGTGCTTACCCTCTCAGCGGGAAACGGAACGCCTGCAGCAGCGCGCGGCCTTCCTCGTCAGTCTTCGCAGTCGTCGAGATGCAGATGTCCATGCCGCGGATCGCGTCGACCTTGTCGTACTCGATCTCGGGAAAGATGATCTGCTCCTTGACGCCGAGCGTGTAGTTGCCCTGCCCGTCGAACGCGCGGCCGTTGACGCCGCGGAAGTCGCGCACCCGCGGCAGCGCGACGTTGATCAGGCGATCGAGGAACTCGTACATGCGATCGCGCCGCAGCGTCACCTTGGCGCCGACCGGCCAGCCCTCGCGCACCTTGAACGCCGCGATCGACTTGCGCGCCTTCGTCACCACCGGCCGCTGGCCCGTGATCTCGGAGAGCTCGTTGACGGCGTTCTCGAGTATCTTCTTGTCGCCGAGCGCCTTGCCGAGGCCCATGTTCACGGTGACCTTCGTGATGCGCGGAACCTCCATCACGGAGCCGTAGTTGAACTTCGCCATCAGCTCCTTGACGACGGTCTCGCGATAGAAATCCTGTAGTCTAGCCATGTCTATTCCCGGTCTCAGACGTCCACGACTTCGTTGTTCGACTTGAAGAACCGCACCTTGCGGCCGTCCTCCAGGGTCTTGATGCCGACGCGGTCCGGCTTCGAAGTGATGGGGTTGAAAATGGCCACGTTCGAGACGTGCAGCGGCGCTTCACGCTGCACGATGCCGCCCGGCGCGCCGAGCTGCGGGTTCGGACGCGTGTGGCGCTTCACGACGTTGACGCCTTCGACGATCACCTGATCGGTCGCGAGCACCTTGAGCACCGTGCCGCGCTTGCCCTTGTCCTTGCCGGTCGTGACGACGACGCGGTCGCCCTTGCGGATCTTTTTCATGCCGTCCTGCTCCTTCCGCTCACAGCACTTCGGGCGCCAGCGAGACGATGCGCATGAAGCGCTCGCCGCGGAGCTCGCGGGTGACGGGCCCGAAGATGCGGGTGCCGATCGGCTGCAGCTGCTTGTCGAGCAGCACCGCGGCATTGCCGTCGAAGCGGATCACGGAGCCGTCCGCGCGACGCACGCCCTTGCGGGTGCGCACGACGACCGCGTTGAACACTTCGCCCTTCTTGACCTTGCCGCGCGGGATCGCGTCCTTGACGCTGACCTTGATGACGTCGCCGATACCGGCGTAACGGCGGTGCGAGCCGCCGATCACCTTGATGCACATCAGCCGGCGCGCGCCGCTGTTGTCGGCCGCATCGAGCATGGACTGCATTTGAATCATGACTGTTGCTCCGGTTCAATCCACGCTCAGACTTCGGCGGCGCGCGTGATCACGCGCTGCAGGCGCCAGGCCTTGCGCTTCGAAAGCGGGCGGCATTCCTCGATCGCCACCGTGTCGCCTTCCTTGCATTCGCCGTTCTCGTCGTGCGCGAGCAGCTTCGTCGACTTGCGCATGTACTTCTTGTAGATCGGGTGCTCGACGCGGCGCTCGATCAGCACGGCGATGGTCTTGTCCATCTTGGTGCTGACCACCTGGCCGGTCAGCGTCCGCTTGGTCTTCTGCTGCTCCATCACGCGCTCCGCTTCTTCTCGCTCAGGATCGTCTGCAGGCGCGCGATGTCGCGCCGCGTCTCGCGCACGGCGTGCGGCTTCGGGCCCTGGCCCGAGCCGCGCTGCATGCGGGCATTGAACTGTTCGCGGCGCTTCTCGAGCACCAGCGCCTTGAGCTCCGCGGCCGTCTTGCCGCGCAGTTCCTTCACTTCTCTGGCCTTCATCACATCACCTTTCGGGTACTGAAGGTCGTGCGGATCGGCAGCTTGGCGCCGGCGAGGCGGAAGGCCTCGCGCGCGACGCTCTCCTCGACGCCTTCCATCTCGTACAGCACCATGCCGGGCTTGATCTGGGCGACCCAGTACTCGACGTTGCCCTTGCCGGAGCCCATGCGGACCTCGAGCGGCTTCTTCGTGATCGGCTTGTCCGGGAAGATGCGGATCCACACCCGCGCGCCGCGCTTCACGGCGCGCGTGATGCAGCGACGCGCCGCCTCGATCTGGCGGGCGGTCAGCTGACCGCGCGTCGTGGCCTTGAGGCCGAACTCGCCGAACGACACCGCGCTGCCACGCTGCGCGAGGCCGGTGTTGCGGCCCTTGTGTTGCTTGCGGTACTTCGTGTTCTTCGGTTGCAGCACGACGAAAACTCCTTAGGCGGCGGGCTCGGCGGCCTGGTCGCCGCTCGCCTCTTCGACGCGGTTCATGACTTCGCCCTTGAAGATCCAGACCTTGACGCCGATGACGCCGTAGGTGGTGTTCGCCTCGGCGAAGCCGTAGTCGATGTCGGCGCGCAGCGTGTGCAAAGGCACGCGGCCTTCGCGGTACCACTCGGAGCGCGCGATTTCCGCGCCGTTCAGGCGGCCCGCGACGTTGATCTTGATCCCCTGGGCGCCGAGGCGCATCGCGTTCGACACGGCGCGACGCATCGCGCGGCGGAACATGATGCGGCGCTCGAGCTGCTGCGCGACCGATTCGGCGACGAGGTAGGCGTCGAGCTCGGGCTTGCGGATTTCCTCGACGCTGATGTGCGCCGGGATCCTCATCAGCGACGACACCTGCTTGCGCAGCGCCTCGATGTCCTCGCCCTTCTTGCCGATCACGATGCCGGGGCGGGCGGTGTGGATCACGATGCGCGCATTGTTCGCCGGCCGCTCGATCTGGATGCGGCTGACGGACGCGTGCGCGAGCTTCTTGCGCAGGAACTTGCGGACCGCCAGATCGGTGTTCAGGTAGTCGGCGTAGTTGCGCGTGTCGGCGTACCAGGTGGACGTCCAGTCCTTGATGATGCCGAGACGAATGCCGTACGGATGAACTTTCTGACCCATGCTCAACGCCCCGCTTCTTCGACGATCACGGTGACGTGGCTCGTCCGCTTGAAAATCTGGTTCGCGCGGCCGCGCGCACGCGGCATCCAGCGCTTCATGATCGGGCCTTCGTCCACCATGATGGCCTTGACCTTCAGCTCGTCGACGTCGGCGCCGTCGTTGTGCTCGGCGTTGGCGATGGCCGAATTGAGCACCTTCTTGATCAGCGCGGCGGCCTTCTTGTTGCTGAAGGTCAGGATGTTGAGCGCGCGCTCGACCGGCAGGCCGCGGATCTGATCCGCAACGAGCCGCGCCTTCTGCGGCGTGATCCGGGCGGAACGCAAAATGGCGGAAGTGGCCATGGGCTACGGTCCTCTGCTTACTTCGTCTTCTTGTCCGCGGTGTGGCCGCGGAAAGTGCGCGTCGGCGCGAACTCGCCGAGCTTGTGCCCAATCATGTTCTCGGTGACGAACACCGGCATGTGCTGGCGGCCGTTGTGCACGGCGATGGTCAGGCCGATCATGTCCGGCACGACCATCGAACGGCGCGACCAGGTCTTGATCGGGCGCTTGTCATTGTTCTTCCGCGCGGTATCCACCTTGCTCTGCAGGTGATGATCGACGAAAGGGCCTTTCTTGATCGAACGTGGCATGCCCGTGCTCCGCTGTTAGCGCTTGTCGCGACGGCGAACGATCATGCCGTCGGTCCGTTTGTTGGTGCGGGTCTTGTAACCCTTGGTCGGCTGGCCCCACGGGCTCACCGGGTGGCGACCGCCCGAAGTACGGCCTTCGCCGCCGCCGTGCGGATGGTCGACCGGATTCATCGCGACGCCGCGCACCGTCGGGCGGATGCCGCGCCAGCGCTTGGCGCCGGCCTTGCCGAGGGCGCGCAGCGAATGTTCGTGGTTGCCGACCTCGCCGATCACCGCGCGACACTCGATCGCCACGCGGCGCATCTCGCCCGAACGCAGGCGCAGCGTCGCGTAGGCGCCTTCGCGCGCCACGTACTGGATGCCGGCGCCGGCACTGCGCGCGATCTGCGCGCCCTTGCCGGGCTTGAGCTCCACGCAGTGGACCGTCGCGCCGACCGGGATGTTGCGCAGGGGCAGGCAGTTGCCGACCTGGATCGGGGCGTCCGAGCCGGAACGCAAGGTCTGGCCGACCTCGAGCCCCTTCGGCGCGATGATGTAACGGCGCTCGCCGTCCGCGTACAGCAGCAGCGCGATGTGCGCCGAACGGTTCGGGTCGTACTCGAGGCGCTCGACCTTGGCGACGATGCCGTCCTTGCGGCGATCGAAGTCGATCACGCGGTAGTGCTGCTTGTGCCCGCCGCCGCGATGACGCACGGTGACGCGGCCCATGTTGTTGCGGCCCGAGTTCTTCGCGAGGCGCTCGACGAGCGCGTCGTGCGGCCGGCCCTTGTGGAGGCCTGGCGTCGTGATGGTGACGACGCCGCGCCGGCCCGGGGAAGTGGGTTTTGCCTTGATGATCGCCATGGCTCTTTCCTCAGGCGCCGCCGAGTTCGATCGTGAAGCCGGGCTTCAGCGTCACGTAGGCCTTCTTCCAGCCCGAGTGCGCGCCGGCGCGGCCGCGGAAATGCGTGCCGTCGGCGCGCACGTTCAGCACGCGCACGTTCTTGACCTGCACGTTGAACAGCTTCTCGACCGCCGTCTTGATTTCCGGCTTGGTCGCATCGTCCAGCACGCGGAACACGTACTGGCTGTCGGCGGACAGGCGCATCGCCTTCTCCGACATCTGGGGCGCCACCAGCACCTGCAGCATGCGCTCTTCGTTGATCGCGGGGCTCATGACAGGCGCTCCTGCAGACGGTTGATCGAGCCCTGCGTGATGACGACCTTGTCGAAGGCGATCAGGAGCGCGGGGTCGATGGATTCGACGTCGGCGAGCCCCACCCAGTGCAGGTTGCGCGCCGACAGGTACAGCGCATCGGACACTTCCTCGGCGACCAGCAGCACGCTGTCGACCTTGAACTGTGCGAGGCGCCCGACGAGCGCCTTGGTCTTCGCTTCCGCGACGTCGAGGCTGTCGACGACGACGAGGCGATCCTGACGCACCAGCTCCGAGAGGATCGAGCGCAGCGCGCCCTGGTACATCTTGCGGTTGACCTTCTGCTCGTAGTTGCGCGGGCGCGCGGCGAAGGCGCGACCGCCCGTACGCCACAGCGGGCCACGCGTGGTGCCGGCACGGGCCTGGCCCGAGCCCTTCTGCTTCCACGGCTTGCGGCCGCCGCCGCTGACTTCCGCGCGCGTCTTCTGCGCCTTGGTGCCGGCGCGCGAGGCGGCGAAGTAGGCCGTCACGACCTGGTGCACGAGGCCTTCGCGGTACGGCTGCCCGAACACCGTCTCGGCGACGGCGAGCGAGCCGGACGGGCTGCCGCTCTGAAAGGAATGCAACTGAAGATCCATCGCCTGGGCCTCTATTTCTTCGCTTTGACGCTGGGCTTGATCATGAGATCGCCGCCGCGCGAACCCGGCACGGCGCCCTTGATCAGCAGCAGATTGCGATCGGTGTCGACGCGCACGACCTGCAGGCGCTGCGTGGTGCGCTGCTTGTTGCCCATGTGGCCGGACATGCGCTTGCCCTTGATCACGCGGCCCGGGGTCTGGCGCTGGCCGATCGAGCCCGGCGCGCGGTGCGACAGCGAGTTGCCGTGCGTCGCATCGCCCATCGAGAAGTTGTGGCGCTTGATCGTGCCGGCGAAGCCCTTGCCGACCGTCACGCCCGTGACGTCGACGAGCGTGCCCGCCGCGAACAGGTCGGCCTTGAGCTCGGCGCCCGTCGCGAGATCCGCGCCTTCATCCTCGGCGAGGCGGAACTCCCACAGCCCGCGGCCGACGTCGACCGACTGCTTGGTGAACTCGCCGCCCTCGGGCTTGGTGATCCGGTTGCGGTGCTTCGCGCCCGTCGTGACCTGCACGGCGCGATAGCCGTCGGTGTCGACGGTCTTCACGCGCGTGACGCGATTCGGTTCGATTTCGACGACCGTGACGGGCACGGCATCGCCGGTCTCGGTGTACACGCGGGTCATGCCGCGCTTGCGTCCTATCAATCCCAGTGCCATGGCGTGGCTCTCAATTCAGCTTGATCTGGACGTCGACACCCGCGGCAAGGTCGAGCTTCATCAGCGCATCGACGGTCTTGTCGGTCGGGTTGACGATGTCGAGCAGGCGCTTGTGGGTACGGATCTCGTACTGGTCGCGCGCGTTCTTGTTCGCGTGCGGCGACGTCAGCACGGTCCAGCGCTCGGTCTTCGACGGCAGCGGGATCGGTCCGCGGATCTGGGCGCCGGTGCGCTTGGCGGTCTCCACGATCTCGCGCGTCGACTGGTCGATCAGACGGTGATCGAACGCTTTGAGACGTATCCTGATGACCTGCTGGTTCATATGCTCGTTCCTGCTTCTCGGCGGTCGTCTCCCGCCGGGCGACCGCTGTTCGTTGTCTGGGCTGTTATGCGTTCAGGCTCAGGCGATGATCTTGGCGACGACGCCGGCGCCGACCGTCCGACCGCCCTCGCGGATCGCGAAACGCAGCCCTTCTTCCATCGCGATCGGGTTGATCAGCTTCACCGTGATCTTCACGTTGTCGCCCGGCATCACCATCTCCACTCCGCTCGGCAGCTCCACCGCTCCCGTCACGTCCGTCGTCCGGAAATAGAACTGCGGCCGATAATTGTTGAAGAACGGCGTGTGGCGGCCACCCTCCTCCTTCGACAGCACGTACACCTCCGCCTCGAAGTGCGAATGCGGCTTCACGCTCCCGGGCTTGCACAACACCTGACCCCGTTCCACGTCCTCACGCTTCGTCCCCCGCAGCAGCACTCCCACGTTGTCGCCCGCACGACCTTCGTCCAGCAGCTTGCGGAACATCTCCACGCCCGTGCACGTCGTCTTCGTCGTGTCCTTGATGCCCACGATCTCCACTTCCTCGCCCACCTTCACGATCCCGCGCTCCACTCGACCCGTCACCACCGTCCCGCGGCCCGAAATCGAGAACACGTCCTCGATCGGCAGCAGGAACGGCATGTCCACCGGACGCTCCGGCAGCGGAATGTAGCTGTCCATCGCCTCGATCAGCTTCCAGATCGACGGCACTCCGATCTCGCTCTCGTCCCCTTCCAGCGCCTTCAGCGCGCTGCCGATGATCACCGGCGTGTCGTCACCCGGGAACTTGTACAGGCTCAGCAGCTCGCGGACTTCCATCTCCACCAGCTCCAGCAGCTCCTTGTCGTCCACCATGTCCGCCTTGTTCATGTACACCACGATGTACGGCACTCCCACCTGACGCGCCAGCAAAATGTGCTCGCGCGTCTGCGGCATCGGACCGTCCGCCGCAGACACCACCAGAATCGCACCGTCCATCTGCGCCGCGCCCGTGATCATGTTCTTCACATAATCCGCGTGGCCCGGGCAGTCCACGTGCGCGTAGTGCCGGTTGTCGCTCTGGTATTCCACGTGCGACGTCGCGATCGTGATACCTCGCTCTCGCTCTTCCGGCGCGTTGTCGATCTGATCGTACGCCTTCGCCTCACCGCCGTACTTCTTCGCCGTCACCACCGTCAGCGCGGCCGTCAGCGTCGTCTTCCCATGGTCTACGTGTCCGATCGTCCCCACGTTCACGTGCGGTTTCGTTCTTTCGAATTTTTCCTTGGCCATCTTTACCCCCTGGGAAGTACCGTCCGCGGCTCCGTGCCGCGGACGGCAGGCGAAAAAATTAAGAAATCCAGTATCCCGAAATCGTGGAGCCCATAACCGGAATCGAACCGGTGACCTCTTCCTTACCAAGGAAGTGCTCTACCGACTGAGCTATATGGGCGGCTGTCCTGTGGGCCTCGCCGCGCGACGCCCCGCAAACCCTGCCCGGCCCTCGGCCCCGGCGCTCCGCCGCGCCTGCTGCGCCGTATGGAGCGGGTGATGGGAATCGAACCCACACCATCAGCTTGGAAGGCTGAGGTTCTACCATTGAACTACACCCGCCCTGCCAGCCACCGGAAATCTGTCGGGACCGAGCGATCCGCCGCGCATCCATCGCCGTCGCGAAGGATGGTGGAGGGGGAAGGATTCGAACCTTCGAAGGCAGAGCCGGCAGATTTACAGTCTGCTCCCGTTGACCGCTTGGGTACCCCTCCAAAACGGTAGCCAGAAATTGTCGTAAGTTGACCTCGTGCTGTCAACGCCGAAATTCGCCGGCCAACGTGGCCGCATGCAGCGCGTGCCGCGCTGCTAGCCGCTTGCGCGCTTGCGCTGCGCGGGAGCCTTCTTCGCCGCGGCTTTCGCGGTTTTCTTCGCCGTCGCCTTGGGCTTGGTTTTCGCCTTGGGCACGGCCCTCGCTTTGGCGAGCGTCTTCGTGGCCGGCGCCTGCGCCGCGCCGGCCTTGGCCTCGGACCCCGATTTCGCCGCGGCCCGAGACGCCGGCTTGGCAGTCTTGCGGCCTCGGCCGAACGCGGGCTTGGCCGTCGCGAGCAGCTCCATGCACTGGGCCAGCGTCAGGGCCGCCGGATCCAAGTCTTTGGGTAGGCGCGCATTTTTCTCGCCGTCCGTGACGTACGGACCGAAGCGGCCGTTCAGCACCCGCACCGGCGAATCCGGGAAGATCCGCAGTTCGCGCGCCGCGTCGGCAGCCTTCTTGGCCTCGATCAGCTCGAGCGCGCGCGGCAGGCTGACCGTGTACGGATCGTCCTCGCCTTTCAACGAGACGAACTTGTCGCCGTAACGGACGTAAGGCCCGAAACGCCCGATGTTGGCCGACACCGCCACCCCCTCGGGCGTCTGCCCGAGCTGGCGCGGCAGCTTGGTCAGTGCGAGCGCCTCGTCCAAAGTGATGGTGTCGATGCGCTGGCCGGGCCGCAGGCCGAAGAACTTCGGTTTGGCGTTTTCGTCGTCCGGATCGCCGACGGCGATGTAGGGGCCGTAGCGCCCCATGCGCGCCGACACCGGCAGCCCGGACGCGGGATCGGTGCCGAGCTGGCGGGCCTGCATCGCTTCCTTGCGCGAGACGCTGACTTCCTTGTCCTGCACCGTCTCGCGGAACGGCTCCCAGAATTCCTTCAACAGCGGGATCCAGTCCTTCTCGCCGCGCGACACGGCATCGAGCTCGTCCTCGAGCTTGGCCGTGAAGTCGTAGTCGACGTAGTGACCGAAGTGACTGGTCAGGAAATTGTTGACGATGCGGCCGATGTCCGTCGGCCGGAAACGCTTGTTGAGGAGCTCGACGTAATCCCGCTGCAGCAGCGTGGATATGATCGACGCATAGGTCGACGGCCGCCCGATGCCGTATTCCTCGAGCGTCTTCACCAGACTCGCTTCCGAATAGCGCGGCGGCGGCTCGGTGAAGTGCTGATCGATGCGGACCGCCTCGAGCCTGACCTTCTCGCCTTCCTTCAGCGCCGGCAGCGCGCCGCCTTCCTCCGCGTGCGCGTCCTCGTCCTGACTCTCGGCGTAGACGGCGAGGAAACCGGGCTCGGCGACCGTGACGCCGGTGGCGCGGAACACGGCGTCGCCGTCCGCCTTCAGCTCGGCGGCGACCGCGTCGATCAGCGCCGGGTTCATCTGGCAGGCGACGGTGCGCTTCCAGATCAGCTCGTAGAGCTTGTACAGATCCGGCGCCAGGTGCGACTTGAGATCCTTGGGCGTGCGCAGCACCGACGTCGGCCGGATCGCCTCGTGGGCTTCCTGCGCGTTCTTCGACTTCGTCTTGTAGACGTGCGGCTTCGGCGGCAGCGCGTGCGCGCCGTATTCGCGCTGGATGAAGCCGCGCAGCTCGTCGAGCGCTTCCTGCGCGAGATTCACCGAGTCCGTACGCATGTAGGTGATGAGGCCCTCGGCGCCGTTGCCGATGTCGACCCCTTCGTACAGCTGCTGGGCGACACGCATCGCGCGCTGCGCGGTGAAGCCGAGCTTGCGCACCGCTTCCTGCTGCAGCGTCGAGGTGATGAACGGCGGCGCCGGGTTGCGCCTGCGCTGCTTCTTCTCGATCGAGATGACGGTGAAATGGCCGTCGGTGCCCGCGAGCACTGCCGCGCGCACGGCTTCGGCCTGCTGTTGATCGACGATCGAGAACTGCTTGATCTTCTCGCCGCCGAATTGCGCGAGCTTGGCGGTGAACGGGCCCGCTGCCGCCGTCATGTCGGCGTCGACCGTCCAGTACTCGCGCGGCTTGAACTTCTCGATCTCGGCTTCGCGCTCGCAGATGAGCCGCAGCGCCGGACTCTGCACGCGGCCGGCCGACAACCCGCGGCGGATCTTCTTCCACAGCAACGGCGACAGATTGAAGCCGACGAGGTAGTCGAGCGCGCGGCGCGCCTGCTGCGCATTGACGAGATCGGTGGAGATTTCGCGCGGATTCGCCACCGCCTCGGCGATCGCGCGCGGCGTGATCTCGTGGAAGATCACGCGGCAGACCTTCTTGCCGTCCAGCGCCTTGCGTTCCTTCAGCAGCTCGAGGATGTGCCAGGAGATCGCCTCGCCTTCGCGGTCCAGGTCGGTCGCGAGATAGAGGGCATCGGCCTTCTTCGCCGATTTCGTGATCGCGTCGACGTACTTGGCATTGCGCTCGATGACCTCGTAGGTCATCGAGAAATCACGATCGGTATCGACCGCACCCTCTTTGGGAAGCAGATCGCGGACATGGCCGTAAGAGGCGAGCACGTCGAAGCCCGGCCCCAGGTATTTCTTGATCGTCGTCGCCTTGGCCGGAGACTCGACGATGACCAGGTTGTGTCCCATCGGACTGAACTGAACCTTAAAGTTGGGCCCGGACGAGCGAGCGGCGGCGCGCGGCCCCGCTCAGTGCAGAAATCCGTAGGCGCCCTCGTTGACGAGGTCTTCCATCGAGAAGTACGCCTCTTCCTGGCCCGGCATGTTGAACAGCACCATCAGCACGATCCACTTCAGCTGTTCGACGTCGATCGCCTCGGCGTCCAGCGCCATCACGCGATCGATGACGAGCTCGCGCGTCGTCGCCGCGAGCACGCCGGTCGATTCGAGATAGAGCAGGAACCCCTGACAGTCGGGGTCGAGCTTCTGTTGCTCCTCGACGGAGAAGCAGCGGTGCGACGTCGATTGCTCGAGCACGGACTCGCCGACGTTGTCGTGATTCCAGGCCAGATCCTTCAGCCAGTCGAGCGCCCGGCGGACCACGCCGGACTCGAAGCCCGCCTCGCGCAGCGATCCGCGCAGGCGGTCGTGGTCATCGAGGATGTCGACGTCGTCGTCGGCATAGTGCTCGAATATATAGATGAGGACGTCGATCACCGAATGATTCATGGTTCGTCTCGGAGCGCAGTTGGCGGCGATTTGCAGTGTGAGGGCATTTTCGCGGGGCCCACTCGCGCCAATGGACGATTGGTTGCACGTGCCGGGGCAGGCACTCAAGCGGGAATCTTTCCGGTGAGGACGTAGACGCCGCCGTCGATGGCGCGTACTACCCCCTGCATCTCGAGCGCGGTCAGGATGGATGAAACCTCCGGGGCCGTCAATCCGCACTCCTCGACGATGCGATCGACGCCGCGTGCTTCGAAGTCACACGCGGCGTGGACCGCGCGTGTCGCCGCACACCACGTGTCGGACATCTCCGCGGTGACGTCGGTCTCGTCGGAACAGGCACTTGCGCGAGGACACGGCACGAAGCCCGGCAGGGCATCGACGATGTCCGTGACGCTTTCGACGAGCGTCGCCCCGTCCCGGATCAGCGCGTGACAACCGCGGCTGAGCGGATTGCGCACCGCGCCGGGCACGGCGAAGACTTCACGCCCCTGGTCCAGCGCATGGCGCGCCGTGACCAGCGAGCCGCTGGTCACGGCGGCTTCCACCACCAGCGTGCCGAGCGCGAGACCGCTGATGATCCGGTTGCGGCGGGGAAAGTGGCCGGGACGCGGCTCCGTGCCGAGCGGAAATTCCGAAATCAGCGCACCGGCCGCGCGCACCCTGTCCGCGAGCGCCGCATGCTGCCGCGGATAGCGCTGGTCGATGCCGCAACCGAAGACGGCAATCGTCTCGCCATCTGCCGCGAGCGCGCCCGCGTGGGCGGCACCGTCGATGCCGCGCGCGAGGCCGCTGGTGACGACCAGCCCCGCGCGCGCCAGATCGGCGGCGATCTGCCCGGCGAGCTCGCACGCGAACGGCGTCGCGCGGCGGCTGCCGACCACGGCGAGCTGCGGCAGGGCAAGCGCGCTCAGGCGGCCGTCGACGAACAGCAGTGGCGGAGGATCCGGGATCGCGGCGAGCAGCGGAGGATAGTCGGGCGCACCGAGCAACAGCAGATGGCGCTCGGGCGCCTGCTGCAGCCAGGCAGCCGTGCGTTCACCGACGGCCCAGTCCGGGGCGAGGCCGAATGGAGACAGGATCGTGCGCACGCACCCGGCCGGGGTGCCGACCTCATCGTTCGTCGCGAGTCGCTGCAGCGCTTCGGCGAGCCGCGCGGGACGCGTGTCGAGTGCGGCATGCAGCACGGCGGCGTGGAACGCCAGCCCGATGTCCAGTCCCTTGTCCATCGCCCGGCATGCTAGCGCGCCGGCGGCGCGCGGACATGCAGGGCGGAGTGTCAGCCGGCGCGGCTCAGGGATTCCCGAGCTTGTCGAGGACGTGGACGGGGCGCTGCGTGTTCATCACCAGGCCATAGCTGACCTGATCGAAGGTACGGAACACGAGCACTTCGCCGGCGCGCTCCTCGGGCAGCTGCACCTTGACCGGCGCGCCGCCGATGCGCTCGCCCAGCGCCTTGTCGACCTTGAGCTTCGTGTCGCGCAGGTCGTTGGCGACGCCGTCGAAGAAGCGCCCCACCGGCGAGGGATTCTCGAGCTCCTGGCGCTTCAAATCCGCGAGGCGCTCTCGGTGCGCCATCTCGGTGCCGATCGGATCGGTGATCTCCTGGCCGCGCTGGAAGATCGCGAGCACGTGGCCGGGCTCGAGGCCGTCGGCGGCGCCCTTGTTGATCACGACCACGTGGTGCTGGCCGATCTGCGATACGCCGTCGATCACCGAAATGATGCGTCCGTCGATCTGGTTGCCCGGCGCGCGCGGCACGAAGTCCGGGTATTCGTCGAGCTCCTGCGGCATCAGGCGATCGCCCTTCAGCACTTCGCGGTTCGTCCACGTCAGCACACCCGTCGCGGGATCGCCCAGGTGGTGCAACTGCATGTCGGCGACATGGAGCGCTTCGTAGCCGAGGATCGCCCCGGTATCCGGATCCTTGTAGGCACCGCCCGGCCGGAACACGCTGTATTTCGCGACGGGGGTCTCGGGCAGGCCGCGCACATAGACGCGTCCGCCTTCCCCGACCGCGAGATGCTCGTCCTGGCTGCCGACCACGTAGGCGGCAGCCTCGATTTCCTCTTCGGTGACGACCTTCGGCCGGCTCAGGAACTGGTGGATCGCGTCGAGCGGAATCGGCGGGATCGCGTCGTCGTGCGGCGACTCGCGCACCGTCGGCGACAGCTTGACCAGCCGTCCGCCCAGCGCCTTGGCGCCGCGGGTCAGGCTCAGGATCGGCTTGCCGTCCTTGTAGGTCAGCGAGATCAGGTCCCCGGGGTAGATCAGGTGCGGATTCGCGATGTGCGGATTGACCTGCCAGATGTCGGGCCACTGCCAGGGATGGCTCAGGAAACGTCCCGCGATGTCCCACAGCGTATCGCCGCGCACGACCGTATAAGTCTGGGGCGCGGCCGGATTCAGCACGATTTCGTCGGCCTTTGCTGTGGCCAGCACACAGGTCAGGCACATAGAAATTAAAAATTTTCTATGCATTTCAATGCTCTTAAGCACATAGGTTAATGTAGTTTAGCAGAAAACTTGCAAAATACGAAAGCCGCAGGCGCAGCCGCGGTGCCGGCCGGTTTCGTGTTGAAAAATCAGTGCCTTATCCCTATCCTTCGGGTGAAATCCAGGGACCGTTCTCGTCATGGCGATACTGCAGATCCTCCATTACCCCGACCAGCGACTGCGCACGATTGCGAAACCCGTGTCCGT